>JBDTXY010000034.1:0-13823 GCA_040005945.1 Acidobacteriota bacterium | reverse complement strand
TGCTTCATCTCACCGGCGGGATAGCCCTCGGCGTGGATGTAGGAGATCTCCTTCAACTTCAACGCGCCCTCCAGCGCCACGGGATAGTGAAGGCCGCGGCCCAGGAACAGGAAGTCGTGCGCATGCTGGTAGCGGCGCGCAAGCTCCTCGATCTCGGCCTCCAGGCCCAGCACCGCGGTGACCGCCTTGGGCAGATGCGCCAGCGCGGCGCGCTCCTGCTCCGAGAGCCGGGGCGCCAGGCCGCGCGACGCCCGCAGCTTCGCCGCGACCAGATACAGCGCCGCGAGCTGCGTGGTGAAGGCCTTCGTCGAGGCGACGCCGATCTCCGGCCCGGCGTGCGTGGCGAACACCGCGTCGGCCATGCGCGCGATCTGGCTGCCCGGGACGTTGACGATCGCCGCGATCGGCGAGCCCTCCCGCCGCGCCTCGGAGAGCGCCGCGACCGTATCGGCCGTTTCGCCCGACTGCGAGATCCCGATCGTCAGGGTCCGCGCACTCAGCACGGGCTTTCGGTATCGGAACTCGCTTCCGTAGTCGACCTCGACGGGGAGGCGCGCCATCCCCTCGATCAGGAACTTTCCGACCAGGCCCGCGTGCCAGGAGGTCCCGCACGCCAGCAGGAGAACGCGGTCGAACGCGGCCACGCGCTCCGGCGACAGCAGCGGAGAGTCCATGTACAGCTCGCCCGTTTCGAGGGAAACCTTGCCTCCGAGGGTCTCCGCGACCGCCGTCGGCTGCTCGTGGATCTCCTTGGCCATGTAGTGGCGGTACCCGCCCTTCTCCGCCGCCACGGCGTCCCAGAGGATGCGATGGACCTCGCGCTCCTGCCGGTCGCCGTCGGCGTTGACGATGCGGACCGCCGTGGCATCGACGCGTGCCACGTCTCCGTCCTCCAGAAACACGACGTCTCGCGTCCAGGGCACGAGGGCGACGGGATCCGAGGCCACGAAGTTCTCTCCGTTCCCCAGTCCCAGGACGATCGGCGGACCCGACCGCGCCGCGACCAGCACGCCGGGCTCGCGGCTGGAGGAGACCAGCACGGCATAGGCGCCGGTCAGCTTCCGCACGGCGGCGCGGACGGCCGCGAGCAGGTCTCCGGTGAACGAGGCCTCGACTTCGTGCGCGAAGACCTCCGTATCGGTCTCGCTGCGGAATCGGTGGCCCGCGGCCCGCAGCGCGGCTTTTCGCTCGGCGAAGTTCTCGAAGATTCCGTTGTGGACCACCACGATCTGGCCGGTGCAGTCGGTCTGGGGGTGCGCGTTGATCTCGGTCGGACGCCCGTGCGTGGCCCAGCGCGTGTGTCCGATGCCCGTGGCCCCGGAGGCGGGAGCGCCCTCCAGTTTCTCGACCAGGCGGCCGAGCTTGCCCGGCGCGCGATGGATGGTGAATCCGCCGTTGGAGAGCGTCGCGATGCCGGCGGAGTCGTATCCCCGATACTCCAGACGCCGCAACCCTTCGAGCAGCAATGGGCTCGCTTCCTGGGGACCCACGTATCCGACGATGCCGCACATTAGAAGCCTTCAGCCGTCAGCCGTCAGCTGTCAGCTTTCAGCCAACCTCCATGAGTTCGTGTGGAGGCCGTATTCTAACCGGGTTTCTTGGGTTTGCGGCGCGAGGCGACCCAGCCTTCCTTGTTGACCTGGGGCACGCGGCTCAAGGCCAACGCACCGTCCGGAACGTCCCGGGTGACCGTCGTGCCGGAGCCCACGTAGGCCCCCTTGCCCACCGTCACCGGCGCCACCAGCTGCGTGTCGCTGCCGATGAAGGCCTTCTCCCCGATCGACGTCCGGTGCTTGGCCTCCCCGTCGTAGTTGCAGGTGATGACGCCCGCGCCGATGTTGGCGTCCGCTCCGACCTCCGCATCGCCCAGATACGAGAGGTGGAGCGCCTTGACGCCGCGGCGCAAGATCGTGTTCTTGGTCTCGACGAAATTGCCCACACGGACGTCTTCCTCGAGCTCGGAGCCCGGACGGATGCGGGAGAACGGCCCCACGCGCGCCCGAGCCCCAATCCGCGCGCCTTCGACTTCGCAGTGCGGCCCGATCGCCGCTCCCTTCGCGACGCGCGCATCCACCAGACGCGTGAACGGGAGGATCTCGCACCCTTCCTCCAGGACTGTGGCGCCCTCCAGGGAGACGAAGGGGTGGAGCACGACGTCGCGCTCCAGCACCACGCCGGGCCCGATGCGCACCGTCGCCGGATCGAGCACCGTGACCCCGGCGTCCAGCGCGCGTTCGATCCCGCGGCGGCGTTCGATCTCTTCGGCCGCGGCCAGATCCCGGCGCGTGTTGACGCCCCACGCTTCGCGCCAATCGGCGGCGGGGATGGCCGCGATCCTTCCCTTCCCCGCGGCCAGGATCTGCACCGCGTCGGTCAAAAAAAATTCGCCGGAGACCGGATTGCGCTTCAGGCGGGCCAATGCCTTGGCCAGCGCCTCCGGTGCAAAACAGTAGACGCCCGCGTTGACCTCGGCGATCCGACGCTCCCGCGGCGAGGCGACCGCGGCCTCGACGATGCGCTGGACCCTGCCTCGCGCGTCGCGCACGACGCGGCCGAAATCCGCCGGCTCCGGCGGCCCGAACGAGAGGAACACGAGATCCAGGGAATCGCGACGCTGCCGCTCCACCAGGTCCTGCAGCGTCTCGCGGCGAAGCAGCGGCGTGTCGCCCGCCAACACCAGGACGGGCCCGCTCCCGGACTCCAGCGCCTCCAGCCCCCGGCGCGCGGCGTCTCCCGTGCCCAGGGGAGGATCCTGCACGGCCAACGTGACGGCGCGCCCCTGGAGGGTCCCGGCCACCGCATCGGGGCCCGCGCCGACCACCACGACGACCTGGGACGGCTCGACGCCTTGCGCCGCGGCCAGCACGGCGTCCAAGAGCGTGCGCCCGGCGACGCGGTGAAGGACCTTGGGCCGCGAGGATCGCATTCGCGATCCGATCCCCGCCGCCAAGATGATGACCCGGGGCGTCCGGGAAGGCGCTCCGGAACTCTTGCGCGGAGCGCGAGAGGGTCGTTTCATTCCGGAAGTATAGGCCGACCGCCGGAAGCCGACCCCTGCCCCGCGGCGTCTAGGACGCCAACAGCTTCTGGAATTCCGGGGTCTCGCGAACCGGATCGAAGTCCCGATCGTGTCGCGCGAGCACGCGGTGACGCTGGTCCTCCACGATCGCCTTCTGCAGGTGATCCAGGGCCGTCTCCAGATTCCCCTGCTGCGCATAACAGCATGCCAGCAGGAAGTCGACCCGGCCTCCGCCGTTCTTGCGCGCCGCCTGATTCAGATGCTCGATCGCCTCGGGGACGTCGCCCCGGTTCTTCGCCAGGACCGCCGCATAGTAGAAGTCTTCCGGCTCGGTCAAGGCAGGACGCGGATCGCGCCTCTGCCGCTCGCAGACGGACAGGTACACGCGCGCGCGATCGACCAGCTCCTTCTCCTCGGGATATTTCTGGATCAGATCCACGAAATGCCGCTCGGCCTCGTCCAGCTTCTTCTTCTGGAGCGACGTCACGCCGCGGTCGTAGTCCTTGCGGGCATTCTCGGTGTGCCGGGACAGCTCCTTGAACGTCTGAGCCTTCTTGGGCGCCGGGGCGTCCGCGATGGCGCCGATCAATCCGAGTTTCTCCATCTTCTTCTCGAGCTCGTCGATGCGAACCGAGAGCGCATCGGCCAGCGCCTGAACGCTCATCTTCTCGGCGTTGTCTTTCAGGAATCGAAGTTCCGCTTCCGCCCAGCGCTTGACCATTTGGGTGACACCTCCAGCCAGCGATGAAAAACGGCGTATTCTAGGGATGCTTTGCCCCGCTGTCAAATCGCGGGAATGCCGAAACCGCCCAAAACGGTTTTCGAAGCGGGTTTAGCGAGGTCAATATGCGAAAAGCGCTCGCCGCATTCGTCCTGACCGGGATCACTCTGGTCGCGCCCGGCGTCGTCCGGGCCATGCCCGTAGACAAGACGCCGACGGTGACCGGCACGGTTTCCCGGGTCGTGGCCTCTCAAAGGACCGTTGAAATCGCGCTCTCCGACGGGACCAAGGAGCGATTCACCTGGAATCCGGAGACCAAGATCAACGGCACCCTGACGCCCGGTGCGTCCGTCACCGTACGCTGGGCGGCTCAAGGCGACGGGACCAAGCTGGCCCTCCAGATCGTCGTCTCCCGGAGCTAACAGGCCGGTTCGCGGCCTGCTAGAATCTCCGCGCGCCACAGACGCGGCGAGGAGGAATCCGATGGGGATGTACATCATCGCGGAGCCGTGCATCGGCACCAAGGACACGGCGTGCGTGGACGTCTGTCCGGTCGATTGCATTCACCCGCGCAAGGACGAGAAAGACTACGAAGCGGCGACGATGCTCTACATCGATCCGGACGTCTGCATCCAGTGCGGGAATTGCGAGCCGGCCTGCCCCGTAACCGCGATCTTCACCGAAGAGACGATCCCGGAAAAGTGGAAGCAGTACCTGCAGATCAACGCGGACTGGTACAAGAACCGCCAGGCGTGACCGGCCCGGTCACGCTCCGCGGTCCGATTCGAGAGTCGTCACTTCCCTTTTAAGACTCTCGCGAGAAACGCGTTCGTCCGCGCGTCGGCGTCCCTCGCGTCGTCGGGCCGGAACACCGCCGGATCTTTCGCGGAGGCAAACCCATGCCCCGCGTCCGGGTAGATCTTGAAATCCACGTTCGCTCCCGCCTTCTTGCCCGCCTCCGCGAAGGCGCGGACGTCCGCCGGCGGAATCCCCTGATCCTGGCCGCCGAAGTTCCCCAGGAGCGGGACCTTGAGGCCGGCGATCGTCTGCGGATCCGTCACCAGATGGCCGTAATCGATGACCGCGCCCGCCAGGGTGGGCTCGGCCAGCGCCAGAGCCAGCGAGTACCCGCCCCCCATGCACCAGCCGATCGACGCGATCCGCTTGCCGTCGACGTCGGGGCGCGCGCGCAGGTAGGCCACAACCGCCTTCAGATCCCGCACGGCGCGGTCCTCCGGCAGCCCGCGCATGAGCTGATGCGCGACGTCCGCGTTGTCGGCGACCTTGCCGCGGTACAGGTCGACGGCGAGCGCGACATAGCCCTGCTTGGCGAAGCCGTCCGCCTTCGCTTTCGCGAAGTCGTTCAAGCCCCACCATTCGTGAATGACGACGATCGCGGGCTTCTTGCCGGCGCCCTCGGGCGCGGCGAGATAGCCGGAGACGGTCTCGGAGCCGCTCGGGTACGACACCATGGTGCCGGCGCTCGCGCCGACCGCGGCGAAAATCAGACCGGCAACGACGAAGGCAACGACTCTACGCAGCATGATTCCTCCCTTGGCCCGCATTATTCACGATCGACGGTTGTATCGTATTTCCGTGGAGCTGCTGTTCGCGATCGAGGAGCCGGAGCCAGGTCTCCGCCTCCAGCGGCTCTACGATCGCGTCGCCGCCCGGTTCGGGTTCGACCCGGCGCGTGTGCGCGTCTCCCGGCGGAAGCTGACGGGCGGCCACATCGAGTATGGCCCGCCGCACCGCATCACGATCTCGGGCCACCTCACGCCGGCCGAGCAGGACGACACGCTGCTCCACGAGGCGGCGCACGCCTGGGCCTGGCGGCTGGAGGGGCCTCGCACCGGGCACGGTGCGCTGTTTCGCCGCCTCGCGCGCACGCTCGGGGTGCGACCCGGCGGCGCCCCCGAAACCCCGGCGTTGGCCGCGTTCCGATCCGCAAAGGCGCGGCACGAATACCGCTGCGAGGGCTGCCGGCGGGTGTTCCGCCGCTTCCGACCGTTCCGGGGCGTGCGCGAATGCCTGGCCTGCCATCGGGCCGGGCTCCCCGCGCGGCTGCGCCGGGTCGAGGGAGTACGGCCATGACCCGGTTCCCGCCGGGCTACCGGATCGTCGACGGCGACATCACCTTCGCGCTCGCTCCGGGTGGAGCGCCGCCGCCGCTGCTGAACCGGCTTCGCGTCGGCGCCGCGGCAGCCCATGCCGTGTCCCGGGCCATCACCGACGCCGTCGCGCACCGATGACCTCCGAGCGCCGCGGCATCCTTCTGGTGGCCGCGGCGGCGCTGCTCTGGTCCACGGGAGGGATCGGGATCAAGTTCCTGTCGGAGCCGCCGCTCAAAATCGCCTTCTATCGGTCCGCCACGGCGGCGGTCGCCCTGCTCCTGCTCTTCCGGCCCCGCATCTGGCGCTGGACGCCGGCCTTCCTCATCGGCATCGGCAGCTACGCGGCGTGTCTGACGACGTTCGTCCTCGCGACGAAATGGACCTCCGCCGCCAACGCGATCTTCCTCCAGTACTGCGGCGTCGTCTGGGTGCTGCTCCTCTCCCCCCTGGTTCTGCGCGAGCCCTTCCGCCGGCGCGACGGGATCGCCGTGGCCGTGGCGTTTCTCGGGATGCTGCTCTTCTTCGTGGGGCGCTTCGAGTCACGCGGCTACGCGGGCGAGCTGTCGGCGTTGGCCTCCAGCGTCTTCTTCGCCGTCCTCGTGCTGGCGCTGCGGCGCGAGCGCGGCAGCGGCGCCGAGGCGGTCGTGACCTACGGCAACGTGGTCGCCGCCCTGGCGCTGTTTCCCTGGGTCCGCAACGACCTCTCCGTCTCCGCCGCGTCCGCCATGGTGCTGTGCTTCCTGGGGGTCGTCCAGATCGCCGGGGCCTACGCCCTCTTCGTGCACGGCCTGAAGTACGTCACCGCAACGCAGGCGTCCCTGGTCGGCATGCTGGAGCCGATCTGCAACCCGATCTGGGTCTTTCTCATGCTCGGGGAACGGCCCGGCGCGTTCTCGCTCCTGGGCGGCGTCATCGTGCTCGGCGCGATCGGCTGGCGGACGATCTCGGCCGGGCCCCCCGCGGCGGAGGCGGTGCCGCCGGACTAGGGGCGTTTCGCGCTGCCCGGGAGGTCGAACTCCTTGCAGATCCGATCGCCGTCCGCATCGAGCCCCGGCGGGAAGTCCAGGCGGTGGGCGTGCCCTTCGACGCGTATGGGCGAGGCGACGAACTCGACACCTCCGGAGGCGACGACGGAGCGCAGCGCGGAGGCGGTCGGGGACCGGAGCGCTTCGAGCGGGCCGCGGACCGGGCCCGCCGGAATGTCCGCCGCGCGGCATCGCGCGACCCATGCCTCGCGGGTGGCGCCGCGGAAGATCGACTCGAGCTCCGCTTCCAGCGATTCGCGGTGCGCGACCCGCGCGGCGTTGGTCCGAAACCGCTGGTCCGATGTCCATTCCGGCCGCCCCAGCAACGACGCCAGGCGCTCGAACTGCCGGTCCGTCCCCACGCCCAGCACGAAGGCGCCGTCGGACGCCTCGAACGCGCGGTAAGGAACGATTTGCGGATGCGCGTTGCCGAACCGCTGGGCCTCCTGCCCGGTCATGAGCACGGACTGCGCCACGTTGATCAGCGAACCCAGCGTCGCGGAGAAGAGGTCCGTCTCGACGTGCGTCCCCCCGCCCGAGCGCTCGCGCGCCAGCAGGGCCGCGAGGACCCCGACGGCCAGGTAACAGCCCGCGAGCAAGTCCGAGACGGCGATTCCCGCCTTGGTCGGGCCGGCATCCGCCGCCCCGGTCACCGCCATGAATCCGGCGCCCGCCTGCGCGAGCAGGTCGAACCCGGGAGCGGCCGCGTCCGGACCCGTGCGGCCGAATCCGGTGACCGAGGCGGTCACGAGCCTCGGATTCTCGCGTCGCAGATCCGCCAGCGACAGTCCGAACTTCTCGAGGCCTCCGGGCGGAAAGTTCTCGACCAGCACGTCGGCCTGGCGGGCCAGCCGCCGCACCGACTCGGCGCCATCCGCCGTCGCCAGATCGAGCGCGATGGATTCCTTGTTGCGGTTGACGGAGAGGTAATAGGCGGACGCCCCCGTCGCCGCATGGTAGGGCGGCCCCCATCCGCGCGTGACGTCACCCTCCGACGGGTGCTCGACTTTGATCACGCGAGCGCCCAGGTCGGCCAGCATCATCGTGCAGAAGGGCCCCGCCAGCACTCGCGAGAGATCCAGCACGAGCACACCCTGGAGGGGCGAGCTCACGGCGCTTTGGCGGGAGCGGGGATCCAGCCCAGGGGCCCGGGCAGAAAGTGGAAGAGTCCCAGGGGCGAAACGGTGACCCCGTCGACGCGCTTCGCGATCGCCCAGTACTGGTCGGTGCCCCACAGGAAATCGGCTGGCGGATCCGCGGCGAGGAGCCGGTGGACCTGCCGGTACAACTCCAGGCGCTTGGCATCGTCCAGCTCTTTGCGCGCGGCCTCCATGACGCGGTCGGCCTCGGCGTCCTTGTAGAAGCCCTGGTTGGGCCCGCCCGGCGGCCATTGGCTGGAATGGAAGTAGGGATAGGGATCCAGGTTGGGCGGAAAGAACAGCCGGCCCGCGATTTGCGCTTCGAACTCGCCCGCGTCGGTGCGCTGCGTGAACGCGGCCCAATCCAGCGGACGCAGAGTCATCCCGACGCCGACCTTCTCGTAGGCGCTGCGCAGGATCTCGGCGATGGAGAGGTAGATCGATGACCCCGCCGGGAAAAGGAGCTCCACGGAAGCGGTCTTGCCCGCCTTTCGCCGCAATGATTTGCCCGACGCCTTCCAGCCGGCTTCTTCCAGGAGGCGTTCGCTCTGCGCCAGATCCTGATGCGGCACCGGCACGTCGGGCGCGATTTCGACGACACCCGCTGGGTACGGGCCCGTGATGAGGGCCGCCCCGTCCGGCGGGTAGAGCCGCTTGGCCGCCTCCTCCCGAGGCCACGACAGGGCCAGCGCCTTGCGCACGCGCACATCCGACAGGAACGGCGTCTTGCAGTTCCAGATCACGAGGGTCTGCAGAAATTGCGGCACCTTGAGGATCCGGTTGCGCGCCATGAACTCGGGCGTCGCCTCGGCCGCCCGTTTCTGGTCGCGGCTGATCCGAAACTCGTCGATCTGGCCCTGGGACCCCGCCTGGAACCGGACGGAGTCCGCTGGGATCACGCGGAAGACCACCTCCGAGAAGCCGGCCTCGGCGGGCGTGGCCTCCTTGCGGCGCACCAGGCGGATCTTCTGGTTCGACTCCCACGAGTCGAAGCGATAGGGCCCGCTGCCCACCGGATGGCGGGCGGTCTCGGCCGGAGTCTTCGCCCTTCCAAACGCGGCGGCGGAGACGATCGGCAGGTTGAAGGCGATCAACCGCTCGGCGTAGACGTCCCGGAATCGGAATCGGACCGTGCCCCGATCCGGGGTCTCGATCGCGACCAGGTCCTCGAATCCCGAGCGCCAGGTCATGGCCGGGATCTTCGGATCCCGAATGCGCTCGACCGTGAAGCGCACGTCGTCGGACGTGACGGGCGTTCCGTCGTCCCAGGTCGCCTTGGGATCCAGGTGAAACTCGTAGACCAGGCCGTCCGGAGACACGGTCCAGGAGACCGCCAGGGCCGGAGCCGGGCGGCGCTGTCCGTTGATCCCGACCAGCGGACGGAACATCAGCTCCTCCACCAGGAGACCAGCCTCCTCCGTGGTGGTCGTCGGGTCCAGCGTCGCCGGATCCCCCGTCAGATGCCGCGAGAGGACCGCGGTCGGAGCCGGGGTCGCCTCCTTGCGCGCGCAGAAGCACGACGCCAACGTTCCGAGCGCCAGCAGACTCCAAGAAAGACGCTTCATCGGCGGATGCGGACAGAATAGCATCAGCCCGGACTATTCGTGATCGACTCCGACCGCCGCTCCGATCTTTTCCGCCGAGGCGGCGTCATCGCTCCTCGGCGATGCGCTCCGACATCACCGTCGTCGCGCTTCCTCGCCTCGACCAAAAGTCTCTGTCGCGGACATGGCGCCGCAACGCAGAGCCGCACGTTAACCGTACATTGGCCACTCCGGCGCAGACACTTTCACGTGTTCCGGCCGGGTGATCACGAATAGTCCGGGCTCGCCGTGGCGACCGTCGTGATCGACATCGAGACCGCCGGCGCACCCTGGGATGGGTTCGACGACGCGCAGAAGACCTATCTGCTGAAAAACGCGCGCTCCGAGGAGGAACGCGAGCGCATGCCCGAGATGCTCTCGCTGTGGCCGTTCACCGGCAAGATCATCGCGGTCGCTATGCTGAACCCGGACAGCGGCCAAGGCCGGGTCTGGTACGAGAAAGGCGATGGACGCGCCGAGGAGCAATCGAGCGACCGGCTCTTCACCTTCATCGGAGACACGGAGGAGACGTTCTTAACCGAGTTCTGGAAGGCCATGAAGCGGTTCCATCGTTTCGTGACGTTCAACGGCCGGGGATTCGACGGGCCCTTCTTGATGCTGCGCAGCGCGGCGCTGGGCGTTCCGGTCACCCGGAACCTGGTGGGCTACCGATACTCCGTGCGTCCCCACACGGATCTGCTGGAGGTGATCTCGTTCTTCGGCGCATCACGCAAGTGGAATCTGGATTTCGCGTGCAAGGCCTTCGGCGTCGAGAGTCCCAAGGAGCACGGCATGGACGGGTTTACGGTCGGTCCGTATTATCGGGCCGGCCGCGTGCGCGAGATCGCGCTCTATTGCCGCCGGGACGTCGAAGCCACGGCCCATCTCTACCGAAAGATGGAAAAAACATTGATCCCATCGCTGGAATCCCGCTAACTCCCCCGACGTGTTAGCATGTTCGATCGACACAAACTGACGTTTTTCTGATTCTGAGGGATCACTTCATGCGTCGAAAGCCCGCCAACGAAAGAGCCTCCGAGCGCATCCCCATCGGCGCGCCGGCGACGCTCAAGTGGTCCGAACAGGAATTGACCGGTTTTGTCGAGGTCGTCAACGTTGCGGGCATGTACGTGGCGACCCCGCGCCTCCCACAGCCCCAGCTGGGAGACTACGTCGAGCTGGTCTTCTCCCTACCGGGAGACCGTCGCAGCTTTCGGGTGCGAGGCAATGTCGTCTTTCTCGACCAGGCCCCGGGTCCCGGCCCCGGCCAGCGGCGCCCGGGTTTTGGAGCTCGCTTCGAGCGGCCGCCCGTGACGTTGCTGGACGCGATCCGCAACCTCAACCGGGAGCACTGAGAAGAGAGTTGTCAGTTTTCAGTTCTCAGTTCTCAGTTCGAAACTGATGACTGTGAACTAACGACTGACCGCTCCTCCCCTAGTCCGGCTTCGCCTGCGTCAGCGTCAGGGTCAGGTAGGCGAACTCGATCGTCGCGTCGACCTCGTTGAGAACGCCCGCTCCCGCCGACGAGAACGTCGCGGGGGTCACGCTCGTCAGGTCCCAGCGGGCCAGGATCTCCCCCGCGTTGTTCTTCGTCACGATCGAGACGTTCTTGGTCGTCGGCGTCCCCGTTCCGGTGGCGCTGTTGATCCAGTCCATGAGCCGGTTGAGGCCCTTCTGGGTCACGGTGATTGAAAAGCGCCGTTGATCCGGAGAATAGAGCGTGTTCAGCTGCCGGGAATCGGTGCGGGACTGGGGATCGTGGTTGAACTGAATCTGATATCCCACGACTCCCACCGTCACGACGCCATCGACGAAGAACTGGAAGCTGTTTTCGCGCGGATCCGGCCCGGTCTGGGCGGGCAGAGCAAAGGCGGCCAGCAAGGCCAGAGCAGTCAGAAACATCCGAAGTCGGACCATTTAAATTCCTCCTGAATTCCGTTGAGAAGCCTAGCATTTCCGAGGCATTATCCCCAAGAGGACGATGCCGACCTGGGCCGCGCTTGACTCCGGCTTGAAATTCCGCGGGCCCCGAAGTACAAAGGGGCCGCGAACCGCCCGGATCTCGAAACCAAACCCGCCAACGCGGCTTTTGGCCGAGGTCCTTTCCGCGAAGGAGGATTCATGAGTCTGAAGTCGAAAGTCTCCATCATCCTGGTTCTGGTGGCCGGGATCGCTCTGGTCGGTGTCCGCACGACCAAGGCCGCCCCGGCCAAGGGCTCCTCCGGCACGTACGAGGTCACGGCGGACACGATCGAGGGATGCTCGTGCCCGCTCTTCTGCACGTGCTATTTCGGAGCCTCGAGCGACGAGCACATGTGCCAGGCCAACAACGTCTACAAGTTCCGGAAGGGATCCCACTACGGCGACGTCGATTTGTCCGACCAGATCGTCTGGCTCAATCTCGACCTGGGCGGGGAGTGGCACAAGAAACCGGGTCCCGGCATGCCGACCGAATGGGCGGTCGTCACCTTCGACAAGAAGTCTTCGCCGGCCCAGCGCGAAGCAATCGGCAAGGTCTTGAATGCGGTTTTTCCGGTGAAGTGGAAGAAGTTCTCGACGCGCGAGGACTCCATCACCTGGCAGGACGACGCCAAGAGCGCCCATGCGACGATGGCCAGCGGCATGGCGGAGATCGCGCTCGACAAGACGTCGACGCTGCGCCCCGACAAGAACGAGCCCGTGGTCGTCAAGAACCTGCAGTACTGGTTCTCGACCGGAAACGAAGGGTTCGCGCTGGCCCACTCGACGCATCGTTTCGAAGGCGCCGACGGCAACCCGAAGTACTCCTACACGAAGCGCAACGGCTTCACCATCGTGTGGACCGCGAAGGGCGACGTCGCGCCCGCGAAAGTGGCGGCCCGATAGCCGTCCGGAGACGCTCAGGAAAGACGGGCGGGTCAACCGCCCGTCTTTTTTTGGAATCGTGTTGACTGGGACCCTCGACTGTTGACTAATACCGCCCCATGACTCCCGACGACATCGCTCCCGAGTTCCACTCGCGGCCCAAGGACTACGCCAAGCCCGCGCCCATCGAGGGTGTACGGATCCTGCGGCTCAAGCGCTTCACCGACGATCGCGGATTCTTCTTCGAGATCTTTCGCACCAAGGCCAACCACCCCGAGAGCCGCGAGCTCGCCGAGTTTTTCCAGGGCGCGCCGGTCGCCCAGATGAACTTCTCCATCGTGGACGTTGAGGGCCACATCAAGGGCCTGCACTATCACCTGGCCCAGGACGACATTTGGTTCGTCCCGCCTCCCTCCAAGGCGAAGTTCGTCCTCTACGACATCCGCAAGGACTCGCCCACCTTCCAGAAGACCCAGGTCATCGTGGCCGGCGGCGGGCAGGATTTGCTCGTGCGCATTCCCGCCGGCGTCGCGCATGGATACCGGCCGCTGTCCAACCCGTGCGCGCTGTTCTACCTGGTGACGGAAACCTTCGATCCCGCCAAGCCCGACGAGTTCCGGGTCGCCTGGGACCATCCGGCGGTGAAGAGCCTTTGGGACGTCCCCAACGGCTAGAACTCCACGTCGGGCAAGGGTTTTCACCGCCGGAGCGGAGATCAGATCGACTGCTCACTCCAGAAACACAAATGACCACTCGCTCGGGTTCCCGCCCGTTTCGCCCGCGGATCCTTTTCGCGGCGGCGATGCTCGCGTGTGTCGCGATGCGTCTGTCGGCGGCATCGTTCGCCTGGACATCGCAAGGGCCGTGGGGCGGCTCGATCTCCACGGTCGCCTCGGCGCCGTCGGATCCCTCGACGATCTACGTCGGAACGTTCTTGGGCCGCGCGTATCGCAGCGACGACGGCGGAGGGATTTGGACTCGAGGCGGGGATGTCGCCAGAACCAACGTGGCGGCACTGGCCGGGTCTGGGCTCCCTTCCCGTCAAGAGCGTTCACTCGGTGGCCGTGGATCCGACCGACGATCAAACGCGCTATGCCTCCGTGGTTCCTTGCTGCGGTTTTTACAAGACCACCAACGGCGGAGACGACTGGACCTCCACGGGATCGAGCGGTCTCTTCCTGCACGACGCCGTCGTCGATCCGACCAGCCCGACGAACGTTTACGTATTGGAGTCCCTGCGAGGGACATACAAGACGATCGACGGTGGAGCAAACTGGTTGCTGATGAACTCCGGGATCGCAGCCGGCGCGTCCTTCGGCGAGCTGGCGATGGATCCCAATAGCCCCGCGACGCTTTACGTCACGACACAAGCCGGCGG
>JBDTXY010000033.1:0-13984 GCA_040005945.1 Acidobacteriota bacterium | reverse complement strand
TGGCTCGCGCACCTCCAGGACGACGCGAAGAACCAGGCGTCGTACCTGACCTGGAACGAGAAAACGCCGCAGCCGGAGGTTGCCGCGGCGCTTCGGCGGGACTTCCTGGTCTCGGAGGAGCGGGCCGGAAAATTCGCCGGCGCCTGGGGCCGCCATCCGCTCTTCGGACGGATGAACCTGCCCGCGTACCGCGCCGGCACCAAGGTCGTAGCCGACCTGCGGCGCGTGTACCCGGACGCGAGCGTCCTGCCCGCCCTTTACGGCTGCGGGGGATTGGTCGACATCGTGACGCTGCCCCGGGCCGTGACGGGCAGGCCCTCCTAGACCTCACGTTAGACTGGCCGCCGTGAACCGCAACGCCAGGCACGACCGGGCAGACCTCAAGCAGATCGCCCGACAGGCGATGGCCGACAAGGGCCTGCTCCCGGACTTCTCGCGCGACGCGCTGGCGGAGCTGGATCGCATTCGCGGTCCCGCCGCCACGGGGGGCGCCGGGATCCGGGACATGCGCGAGCTGCTCTGGGTCTCCATCGACAACGACGACTCTCGCGATCTGGACCAGCTCACCGTCGCGCAGCCTCAGGTCGGAGGCGCCATTAAGATCTTCGTCGCGATCGCCGACGTGGACGCGCTCGTCTCTCAAGGCGGCGCGCTGGACGCCCACGCGCGGACCAACACGACTTCGGTCTACACGGCCGCCGAGATCTTTCCGATGCTGCCGGAGAAGCTGTCGACGGACCTGACCTCGTTGAACGAAAGCGTGGACCGGGTCGCCATGGTCGTCGAGATGGTTTTCGAGGCCGACGGGACTTTGAAGACATCCGACGTTTACCGGGCGGCGGTCCGCAACAAGGCCAAGCTGGCATACGACAACGTCTCGGTGGGATTGGTGGGCGGCGCGTTTCCCGAAAAGGCCGCCGCGGTCTCGGGAGTGCCCGAACAGCTCCGCGTGCAGGACGGCGTCGCGCAGGTGCTGCGGACGCGCCGCCACGAGGAGGGCGCGCTGGACTTGGAGACCATCGAGCCGCGCGCGGTCTTTGCCGACGACGCGATCGTGGATCTGCGGGTCCAGGAGAAGAATCGCGCGCGGCAGTTGATCGAGGACTTCATGATCGCCGCCAACGGCGTCACGGCGCGATTCCTGGCCGCCCACGGCTTCTCGGCCCTGCGACGGGTCGTCCGCTCGCCCGAACGCTGGCAGAAGATCGTGGGCGTCGCGGCCGAATACGGCGCGAAGCTTCCGATGGTGCCGGACTCCCGCGCGCTGGAGGAATTCCTGGCGAAACAGAAGCGCGCGGATCCCTTGAGGTTCCCGGATCTGTCTCTGATCATCGTCAAGCTCATGGGAGCCGGGGAGTACGTCGTGGAGACTCCGGGGCAGTCGCCGGTGGGCCACTTCGGACTGGCGGTGCGCGACTACACGCACTCGACGGCGCCCAACCGCCGTTACCCCGACCTGATCACGCAGCGGCTGCTCAAGGCCGCGCTGGCCGGCCAGCCGACGCCGTATCAAGCGGGGGAGCTTTCCTCGCTCGCGACGCACTGCACGGAGCAGGAGGACGACGCCGACAAGGTCGAGCGCCAGGTGCGCAAGTCCGCCGCGGCGCTCCTGCTGGAGACCCGGCTGGGGCAGCGCTTCGACGGGGTGGTCACGGGCGCCTCGGAAAAGGGCACCTGGGTGCGCATCTTCCAGCCGCCCGCCGAGGGCAAGCTGGTCCACGGCTTCGACGGCCTCGAGGTCGGCGACAAGCTGCGGGTCAAGCTGATCTCGACCGACGTGCCGCGGGGCTTCATCGATTTCGTCCGGGTCGACTGAGCGGGCGCTCGACGCGCCCAACGGGAGCAGATAGTGGTTCTCGGCGGTTGGCAACAGATCCGCTGATGGGCCCCGCCGTTCGCGAAGCGATGCGAAGGTTTCGGAATTCGTCAGCCTCCTCGAAAGAGCGATACGCCTGACTCCGCCCGTTGACGAGAGCACCCGGTAGTCCGTCATCCAGAGGAGCATCGCGACGAGGGGTCCCGCGCTCGGCACGCCGGACTCCCAATCAAGCGCGGGATCCCTCGCGACGCTCGGGATGAGTGGCTATAGCCACCAGCCGGCCCGCATTCCCTTCGCAGCGCGCGCGGCCTGATGTAGATTGGCCTCCCCTTGCACGCACCGAAATCCAAATTGGGAGGGATCGATGACGAGACGCTTCTCCAGTCTTGCGGCCGCGGCGTTGTGTCTGGCCGGGATCGCGTCTGCTCCCGCGGGGGCCGCTGAGGTGGCCAAGGCGAAGAAAGCGGCTCCCAAGAGTCCGACCGCCGAGGAGGCCAAGAACTTCGCGGAGGATGCCGAACAGCACCTCTTGAAGCTCTGGGTCGACCAGGGCCGCGCCGACTGGATCAAGTCGACCTACATCACGGACGACACCGAGACGCTCTCCGCGCAGTTCGCCGACAAGTCGATCGCGGCCGGGGTCGCGTATGCCAAGCAGGCGACGCGCTTCGACAAGGTGAAGCTGTCCGAGGAGACCGCGCGAAAGCTCAAGCTCCTGAAACTGTCCCTGACGCTCGCGGCTCCCGCCGATCCCGCGGAGTCGGCGGAGCTCACGCGCATCGCCGCCGCCATGGAGGGCACCTACGGCAAGGGCAAGTACTGTCCCGAAAAAGATCACTGCCTGGACTTGGAGGATCTCTCCAAGATCATGGCCACCTCCCGCGACGCCCGGCAGCTCCTGGACGCCTGGACGGGCTGGCACGGGATCGCGCGGCCCATCAAGAAGGATTTCGTGCGCTATGTCCAGCTCGCCAACAAGGGCGCCCGCGAGCTCGGATTCTCCGACACCGGCGCCATGTGGCGCTCCAAGTACGACATGACGCCCGATCAGTTCGCCGCGGAGCTGGACCGGCTCTGGGATCAGGTGCGGCCGCTCTACGTCTCGCTCCACGCCTACGTGCGGTGGAAGCTGCGCGAGAAATACGGGGACATCGTGCCCGCGCAGGGCCCGATTCCGGCGCACCTGCTGGGCAACATGTGGGCACAGACCTGGGACAACGTGTATCCATTGGTGGCGCCGGCCGACGCGGATCCGGGTTACGACCTGACGCAGATCTTGAAGTCTCGCAAGACCGACCCGGTCCAGATGGTCAAGTACGGCGAAGGGTTTTTCACGTCGCTCGGATTCGATCCGCTGCCCAAGACGTTCTGGGAGCGCTCGATGCTGACCAAGCCTCGGGACCGGGAGGTCGTTTGCCACGCCAGCGCGTGGGACATCGACTTCCTGGATGACCTCCGGATCAAGATGTGCATCGACATCACCGGAGAAGATTTCGTCACCATTCACCACGAGCTCGGCCACAACTTCTACCAGCGCGCCTACGACAAACAGCCGCCGCTCTTCCGCGACAGCGCCAACGACGGTTTCCACGAGGCGATCGGCGACACGATCGCGCTTTCGGTCACGCCCGAGTATCTGGTCAAGCTGGGCTTCCTCGAGAAGACGCCGGACACCTCCAAGGACATCGGATTGCTGCTGGGAAAGGCGCTCGAGAAGATCTCGTTTCTGCCCTTCGGTCTCCTCATCGACCAGTGGCGCTGGAAGGTCTTTTCGGGCGAGGTCACTCCGGAGAACTACAACAAGGCCTGGTGGGAGCTGCGGCGGAAGTATCAGGGCGTGGCGCCGCCGAGCGCGCGGACCGAAGAAGACTTCGATCCGGCGGCCAAGTACCACGTCTCCGCCAACGTCCCGTACACGCGATACTTCCTGGCCGACATCCTCCAGTTCCAGTTCCATCGCGCGCTGGCCAAGGACAGCGGCTGCACGGGACCGCTCAACCGCTGCTCGATCTACGGCAACAAGGAAGCCGGCAAGAAGTTGAACGCGATGCTCTCGATGGGTCAGTCGCGCCCATGGCCCGACGCGCTGGAGGCCCTGACGGGCCAGCGGCAGATGGACGCCACGGCCATCCGAGACTACTTCGCGCCGCTGCAGAAGTGGCTGGACGAGCAGAACAAGGGGAAGCCGGTCGGGTGGTGATGCGCTCTGGCTAGTACCGCAGACGCATCATCTCCGCCGTGCCATCCTTCGGCACGACGACGAACAGGTTGTCGTATTCGGCCGGCGCGATCGCGACATCGCCCGCACAGCCCAGGGCCTTCAAGAGCTCCGGAACCGTGTTGCTGTGGCCGACGATCAGCACGACGTCGTTGGCGTGCTCGTGGCGAAGACTCTGGATCAACGGCGGGATCTTGTCGTAGATCCGCACCGGGGCTTTCCGGAGCTCGGCGATGGGTTTGACCGTGTCGCGCGTTCGCTCCGTATCGGTCGAGTAGATCGCGGCCACATTCGCGTCCTTCAGGAGGGTCGCCAGGCGCGCCGCGCGCGCGCGGCCCGCGTCGCTCAGGCGCTCGTCGGCGTCCGAGACCTTTTCGGCGTGGCGGACCACGATGACGGCCGATTGCGCGTGAGCGTTCGCCGACTGAAGGACGGCTGCCAGAAACAGGATCGCGGCGCCGGGTTTTCGCATCGGGTGCTCCTCCCGCGGGCAAGCCTATAATTCCCGGCCGATGGCCCGACTGCTCGCCGCCGCCCTGGCGCTGCTTCTGTCCGGCCCCACGCCGCCGGCCTCGCTCTCGGACGCGCCGTCGCGATTTGCCATCCTCGATGGAAACCGCATCCACTACAAGGTCGTCGGCTCCGGAGCCAGGACGCTGGTCTTCGTTCACGGCTGGACCTGCGACATGAGCGTTTGGCGCCTCCAGGTTCCGGCCTTCGCTCCCAGGGCTCGCGTCATCCTCGTGGATCTTCCCGGCCACGGCCGCAGCGACGCCCCCGAGATTTCCTACACGATGGACCTCTTCGCCAAGGCGATCGATGCCGTGCTGCGCGATGCCGGCGTTTCGCGCGCGACGTTGATCGGCCACAGCATGGGAACCCCGGTCGTGCGCGAGTTCTACCGTCAGCATCCCGAGAAGACCGAGGCGTTGGTGGCCGTGGACGGCGCGTTTCGCGCGCTCTTCACGCAAGAGGACGCACAAAAGCTCCTGGTCCCCTATCGCGGTCCGGAGTACACGCACGCCCTCGAGAGGTTCGCCGACTACATGGTTCCGGCCGACCAGGCCGCGTTGCGGGACGAGTTGAAGCACGTCATGACGAAGACGCCGCAGCGCGTCGCCATCAACGCTTTCGAGAACATGATCGACCCGGCCAATTTCCGCGAGGATCCGATTCGCGTGCCGCTCTTAAACGTGCTCGCGACATCCTCGCGCTGGCCGGCAGACTACGCGGACTCCGTCCGCAAGCTTTGTCCGGCGGCCGAGTTTCACATGATGGACGGCGTGGGCCATTTCCTGATGCTGCAAAAGCCCGAGGAGTTCAACGCCACTCTGGCGGGCTTCCTGGAAAAGCCGCGCGACGAATCGCCGCTCAAAAACGAAACGCTGCTCCCGGGCGTCTAAGAGGCTCGGACACGGTCGAAAGACCCGAACCCGGGAGGGCGAATCGAGCTGGAACGAGCCCGGATCACGTTGACGGAAAAGGAGTTCGCCCTGACGGGTGATCAGATCCCGGCCGCGGAGAGAGAGCTGCTGGAAGGCTGCAGGCAGGGGTCCCTGGCCTCCTTCGAGCGGCTCTACGAGGAGCATGGAGCGCGAATGAAGTCGATCGCACTGAACCTGCTGGGGAGCGTGGCCGACGCCGAGGACGCCGTGCAGGAGACCTTCCTCAAGGTCTATCGTGGCCTGTCGCGCTTTCGCGGGGGATCCAGCCTGTCGACCTGGGTCTACCGGATCCTCGTGAACTCCTGCTACGACCTCATGCGCCGCAACCGCCGCCGCGCCGAGGGCCCCCTGCCGGCGAAGATCGCGCTGGCCTCGGGGAGCCAGACGGACCATCCCATGCGCCTGGCGATCGAGACCGCCCTGCGGCGGCTGGATCCGCGCGAGCGGGCCGCGTTTCTGCTGTGCGAGGTCGAGGGCTTCTCGCATCGCGAGGCCGGCGAGATCCTGGACGTCTCCGAGAACGCCTCGCGCACCCTGCTCTTCCGCGCCCGGCGGCAGATGCAGCAGGATCTGCGCGCCGGCGGAGCGTTCGTGCCGGAGGCGGCCTCGTGAGCGCTCGCTGCCGCGATCTTGAAGAGGCGCTCCTGACCGAGGGCCCGGACCGGCTGGCGGAGATCGAAGCGCACGCGGCGTCGTGCGCCTCCTGCCGCCGCGAGCTGTCGGAGTGGAAGCAACTGCGCGCGGCGAACGCATCGCTCCAGAAGAGCTGGGACTCTCCCCGGCTG
Source organism: Acidobacteriota bacterium (assembly GCA_040005945.1). Taxonomy (GTDB): domain Bacteria; phylum Acidobacteriota; class Thermoanaerobaculia; order UBA5066; family Gp7-AA6; genus DAHUXD01. The sequence goes on along the minus strand of JBDTXY010000033.1, from coordinate 7,717 downwards.
TGGCCCCGGATCCATCAGGCCCTGGCCGAGGAATTACAGCGGCCGGCCTCCTTCACGGCTTCGCCCGGCGGCTCCGCGATGCGCTGGCTGCCGGTGGCGGCGATGGTCGCGCTGTTCGGCATCGCCACGGCGGGCCTCTGGGTCTTCCGCAACAGCGGCGGGCGCGAGCCGCTGGCCAGCCATTGGGAGACGACCCACGCGCCGCTCTTGACCGAGCGGGCCGTCGACGAGGTGGAGGCCGCCGAGAAGACCTACGTCGCGTCCATCCAGAAGCTCTCGCGGCTGGCCGAGCCGCGGCTGGCCGACACCGCGTCGCCCTTGATCGTCAACTACCGGGAGAAGCTCGATCTGCTGGATAACGCGATCGCCGATCTGAAGTCCTCGATCGATCAGAACCAATACAACACGCACCTGCGCAAAGAGCTCATTGCCGTCTACCAGGAGAAGCAGCGCACGCTGCAGAACCTGATGAAAGAGGTCAAGTCATGATTCCTCGTCCCGTCGCATCCGCCGCCGCCGTCCTGTTCTGCCTCGCCCTGTCCGCCCCCGCGCTCGCGCAGCGGGACGGACGCACCGAGTACGAGCGCGCGTTTCAGAAGACCGTCGCCATCAAGGCCGGCCAACGCATCGAGATCGAGCACAGCCAGGGCGCGGTGCGCATCCGAACGCACAAGCTCCCGGAGGCGCGCATCGACGCGCACATCCACGTCTCGTCTTCGGACGTGGAGGAAGGCAGGAAGTTCGGAGAGGCGATCGCGATCAGCGTGGAGGAGACCGGAGCGGCCCTCTCCATCCGGACGCGCTATCCCGAGAAGAGGTGGACGTTCGTCGGGACCGGCCACATCTCCTTCTCCGTCGACTACGACATCCTGATGCCCGAGTCGGCCCCGCTGTCCGTGCGCAACAAGTTCGGCGACATCGCAGTCGAGGGCCTCAGCGCCGCCGGCCTGATCTCCAACGCCAACGGTCCGATCTCGTTTCGCGACGGGAAGGGAGTGCAGAAGCTCGAGAATGCCTTCGGGCCCATCGACGTGCTGCGCAACGTGGGAGATTTGACGGCGACCTGCAGCAACGGCCCCGTGACCGTGAACGACGTCGAGGGCTCGGTCGACGTGCGCAACCGCTTCGGTCCCGTGACGGTTTCCAAGATCCGCGGCAAGGCGACACTGGTGTCCTCCAACGGGCCGGTCACGGTCTCCGACGTCACGGGGCCCGCATCGATCACCGGATCCTTCGGCAAGGTCAGCGTCCGCGACGTGACCGGAGCCCTGGAGGTCGAGAACTCCAACGGCGCGGTCGAGGCGACCCGGATCGGCGGGTCGGCCCGCGTGCGGAACTCCTTCGGAAACGTCGAAGTCTCGGGCGTCTCGGGAGACGCAACCGTGGACAACTCCAACTCCGGCGTGACGCTCTCCGACGTCACCGGCTCAGCGCAGGTTCACGCCTCCTTTGGCGCGGTTCGGGTCTCCAGGGTCGCCAAGGGCGTCCGGGTCACGGCCGAGAACGGGAACGTGACCGCCGCCGATTTAGGCGCGTCCGCTTTTCTGCGGACCAGCTTCGGCTTGGTCGACGCGGCGCGGGTCGCGGGCGACCTCACGGTCGAAGACGCCAACGGCGCGGTCAAGGCGGCTGCGATCAAGGGAGCCGCGAGCGTCAAGACCTCGTTCGCCCCGGTGTCGCTGGACGGGATCGGCGGAAAGATCGAGGTCGAAAACCAGAACGGCTCCGTCGAAGTCCGCGGCGTTCCGTCCGGCGCCGGGAAGTGCTTCCCCCTCTCGCTGACGTCCTCCTTCGGCCCGATCCGCGTCTATCTTCCCGAGGGCGCCGGTTTCAAGGTCGACGCGCGGACGTCGTTTGGAAAGATCCACACCGAGATGCCGCTCGCGGTCGCGGGATCGATGGGCAGTGATTCGATCAGCGGCGTCATCGGCGACGGCAAGTGTCCCCTGACGCTGGCCAACAGCAACGGCAGCATCGACTTGCTGCGCGGGAAATAGGGCGAAGCGGATCCGGGATCACGGCCGCGGTGGAGAATTGACCGAGGTTCGCTGGCGGTCTCGACGCTGCTGGCGGGGGGGATGTACCGCTTCTTCGAGAAGCCCGTGCTAAGGCTTCGCGACCGGGTCACCGGAGGCCCTTCGGTGATCGAACGAAGTCCGGCGCCCGCCGAGAGCGGCTACAGGCAGACGGATCCGGGCGCGCCCATGAAGCCCAGGTTCGACGATCCGAAGTTGCCGATGAGCGGAAAGACCGTCGCCAGGTCCGGTCCCGATACGCCGAACCAGCTGGCCAGAGTCGCTCCGTATTGCTCGACCGCGCTGGTCGGAATCCAGCGGCCCCGATCGTCCGGCGACGTGTCGTCGAGTCCCCCGATGACCAGGGTCGGAAACGCGGTGCCGTTGGAACCGGGATTTCCGTAGAAGTTGGCGCCCGAAACCGCGCCGCCCAGAACGAACTGGTGGCTGCCCCAGCCATGGTCGGTCCCGACGGATCCGACGTCTCCCGAGGGCTCCAGCGTCCGGCCGAAGTCCGAGAGCGTGAAGGCCGTCACGCTGTTCTGGACCGAGAGCTCCACCATGGCCGCGTAGAACGCGCTCATCGCCTGGGAGAGCTCGATCAACTGATTGGCCTGGTCGGAGGCCTGGTCCTGATGCGTGTCGTAGCCCCCCTGCTCGACGTAGAAGATCTGCCGGTTCAACAAGAGCGAGCTCTGGTTGAGCTTGATGATCTTGGCCACCTGCAGGAGCTGCTGGCCCAAATACGAGTCCGGGAAGACCGTGTTGAGCTGCGGATCCGACGCGAAGGCGGCGCTGATGTCCACGCCCTGCTGGGTGGTGTCGCTGGCCGCGGCGATTAAAACCGCGGTGCGGTCGATGGTCCGCGCGAAGTCCATGGCGTTGCGCCGGGCGGTGTCCTCGGGAGAGCCGTAGAACCCGTTTAAGACGAGCACCTGATCCAGCGCTCCCGTTTCGATGGCCAGCGGGGTCGTGTCGATGCCGATGCAGAACGTGGTGGCGCCCGAGATCGACGTGAGCGTCGGGAAGCTCGAGGCGCTGTTGCACCCGATGGTCGCGTCCGCCATGCGCCCGCCCCAGCCGGTCGCGATCGGCTGCACGGCCTGCGAGGTTTGCCAGCAGGAGACCTGGTCCGAGTGGGAGAAGAGCGAGTAGGGCACGGGCTTGGTGCCGTCGACGTAGTCGGCCTGCGTCAAGGGCTCGACCAAGGGGCCCACGTTGCAGACCACGCCGAGCTTGCTCTGGGTGTAGAGCGACTGGAGCTCGATGAGGCTGGGGTGAAAGCCGAACGTGCGGCCGGTGCCGGTGAAGCTGGGCGGCGTGCCGACCTGCAGGAGCGAGGCTGCGTCCAGGCCCAGGCCCGAGGAGAGAGGACGAGCCGCGAGGTACTCGTTGTAATGCGCCGAGTCCGTGGGAACGATCAGGTTGTTCCCGTCGTTGCCTCCGTCTAAGAAGATGCAGACCAGCGCCCGGTAGTCCGTCGGGCCGCTGGGCTTCGCGAGCAGGTTCATCAGGCCGAGCTTGCGCATGCTGGCCTGCGCCGCGGCGGCGGAAAGGGCGGCGCAGGTCGTCCGAGCCAGGAAGTCTCTTCGCGAATGAGCCATCGCTTACCTCTGAGTTTGATATTGGGACGCGACGACGACGAGATACAGCGCCTGCTGTCCGCGAAAGTACGGATCGGCGGGATCGATCGCGTTAACCGCGTCCACGATCGAGCCGCGCAGAGCGTCGGACATCGTGTCGTGCATCAAGAGACGGTTCAATCGGTCGACGAGGTTGTCCGTATTGACGGCGAGCGCCTGGAGCTCGGAGAAGTCCAGCGAGGTGCCCAGCGGCGAATTGTCGTCCGGGTTCGCCTCGATGCCGCCCCAGAAGACCATGGTGTTGACCCAGTTGGCGCGCTTGAGCGAGGTGCTCGCGTTCATGATTCCGAACTCGGGGCCCAGCACTCCGGCCGACGCGGGGGGCGCGACGTAGGCCTGCGGGAAATAGGAAAAGACCGTGGGCGGCCGAAACACGCCCTGACCCATGTCGGTCGTCTGGGGGTTCAAGTGTCCGTCGCTCAAGCCCGAGCCGTCGGCCGATCGCGCGTGGAAGGCGCGCAGGAGATTGTTGGCGTAGAGGACGGGCTCTTTCAAGTGTCCGTAGACCGGATCGCTCGGCGAGGTCCGCGCCTCCGGGTCGAGCAGGATGGCCTTGACCACCGCCCACAGGTTGCCCCGCACGCTCGCGCCGCTGTCGTTGAAGAAACCGGCCACGCGCTCGACGTACGCCGGGGTCGGGTTGGACGTGACGAGGCTGTGGATCAACTCGCGCGCCACGTACGGGCCGACATTGGGATGCTGGAAGATGGCGTCGATGGCGCCGTTTAAGTCCTGATCTCCGGATTGGCCCGCGGGCAAGACGGTGGGGTTGGGCAGGAACCCGACGAAGAGGTCCTTCTCGTCGGTGTCGTGGTAGTCCCCGTCCAGGGTCATCGGCGAGATGTAGTCGTTGCAAACGTCCGCGCCGTTGGGTGGCGGACAGGTGATCTCCGGAAAGTACCAGCCCGTGTAGACCCGCTTGAACTGATCGATGACCGATTGGTCGTAGCTCGCCAGCGGCTTGCCGTCGACGTCGTTCTGCGTGGTTCCGTCCTGGTTGAGCAGCTCGGTGCCGATCGAGAAGAGCTGCAGGATCTCGCGGGCGTAGTTCTCGTTCGGATCGTATTTCGTGCTGGTGTTCGTGTTCAGGAACGCGCCCATCGCGGGATTGAGCGTGACCTGATACAGGATGTCGCGATAGCTGCCGAACGCGTTCTGGTCCAGGATCCGGAGGTACGGCGCCATCTGGCTGGCGTACGGGATCGTGTCCGCGGAGACCACGATGATCTTGTGAAGCCCCCAGGACACGCGCTGCCGGAGCTGGTCGGAGTTATAGAGCGCGCTGGTGAAGAAGCGCGTCTGCAGAGGGTAGATCGAGTAGTTGGTCAGGCGGCACGCGTCGTCGCACGAATCCGGGATGTCCTCGGGCCAGAGCGTCTGCAAGGCGTAGCTGGACGCAGTGGCCGAATACTGGTCGGCCAACCATCCGAGCGTCCCGCGCCCCAGCACGGTGCTGACGTCGGCGTCCGTGGGCCCCCAGCTCGCCTGCTCCAGAAGACGGCTCGCCTCGGGCCGGTGGAAGGTCTTGGTCATGAAGACCGCCATCTGGCCGCGCGTCACCGAAGCCTCGGGACAATAGTTCGAGTTGCCGCATCCCACCGTCACCTGGAGGCGGGCGAGCTCCTCGATCCAGGCTGCGAAGACGTTGGAGCCCGGGTCGACGTCTCCGAAGACTCCTGTGGCTGGCGGCGGCACGTAGCCGACGCCGTGGTAGATCTTCAGGAGGAACACCGCCATCTGGCCCCGGGTGACCGAGGCATTCGGGCAGTACAGGGGGAGATTGCCGGTCTCCGGCGACGCGGGAGCGCATCCTCCCGTGACGCCTTCGGCGTAGAGCTGTTCGATCCAGTCCGCGGCGAAATCGCCGGTGTGCACGTCGTAGAAGACGGTGCCCGAGGGCGGCGGAGGCACGTACGCGCCGCCATGCTTGGCCCGGAGCAGAAAGACCGCCATCTGCGCGCGCGTGATCGGGCTGTCGGGGCAGTAGTTGCCGCCGGTGCAGCCCGAGGTGATCTGGTCGCGCACCATCTGCTCGACCGGGCCGTGGAAGGGGCTGGACTGGGAGACGTCGTTGAAGTCGGCCAGCCAGGCGAACGGCAGCGTGCTGCTCGAACTGTCGGGGTTCGTGACGACGACGTCGGAGAGCCCGCCGGCGGGGCGCGAAGGCATCGTGGCGGAGATCAGGGTCGAGCTCTTGACGGTGGCGCCGACGAAGGTGCCGCCCACGGTCACGGTCGCCCCGGACTGGAATTGGTTGCCCACGATCAGGATGGCCGCGCCGCCGGAGGCTGCGCCCGAGCCGGCACTCAAGTAGGCCGCCTGAAAGGTGGTCGCACCGTGGATCGCGCCCGGACAAAGCATCGGGATGACCGCGGAGAAGGCGGCGAGCTTCGCGAAACGCCTGTTCCCGGCGAGCAAAGATGATCCTTGCCGCATCGACGCTTCTCCTTACCGGTGTTGTGGGTGCAAGACTAGAACGCAACGCTCCCGGAAGGGACTGGCCGGCGGGTCTCGAAGAAGAACAGGTGGCCGGACCTGTTCGCCAGGGGAAGGGTTTGGAGGGAGACGACCCGCTACCAGCGGTGGTAGGCGGGGTGCCCGGGGGAGACCGCGACGAAGGTTCCGCGGCAGGTGGCCGTGACCTTGCCGTTGGCTTCCAGCGTTGCCTCGACCACGGCGCGATCTGTTCCGGATTCGACCACCCGCGCCCGCAGATGCAGCGGCCCGTCCATGGGCGTGGGCCGCTTGAGGACGACATGGAATTCGGCGGTCACGGTGCACGGCGGGGTCGCGGATCCGGACTGGCGCATGAGGTGATGCGTCGCGGCCCAGTTGCTGTGGCAATCCAGAAGGGCGCCGCAGATGCCGCCGTTCAAGACGCCCGGGAACGCCTCGTGGTGGGGCTGCGGGCTCCACTGCGCGATGAGCTCGTCGCCCGAGACGAAGCTCTTGATCCGGAGGCCCTGCGCGTTGGCGGGTCCGCATCCGAAGCAGCGGTTCTCCGGCGCGTAGGTATCCTGCAAGCTCTCCATACGCCGATTTCCACTTTCTCACATCGTGCGCGCTGCGCAAAGGGCGCGCGCGTCGCATCGGCGCCAGGGAACGCGGCCGCCGGTCGAGAGGATAGACTCCCCGCAGAATCGGTTGATGCCAGTTCCCCTTTTCTTTCTCTACCACCTGCTGGTCGTCGCGTTCATGACGGCCTCCGCCTACGCGCTGGGCAAGCGGCTTCTCCCGGGACTCAGCTTCCACTCCGCCTGGGAAGAGCTGCCGATGACGACCGCGATCGGTCTGGGCACGATCGCAACGGCGATCCTCCTGCTGGGCCTCTGCGGCCTGCTGTACCGCTCGAGCGTGATCGCCGTGCTGCTGGCGTGTCACGTGGTCGGGTGGACGGCCTGGCGTTCGACCTGGCAGCGGCTCCGTGCGGTGGCCTGGCGCGCGCACGTGGCCAAGCGCTGGGTCCTCGTCTTTCTGGCGGCGCTCACGATCGCGATGCCGCTGGCGTGGAGAGCCTTGTACCCGCCGGTGCAGTTCGACGCGATCATGTACCACCTTCCCGCGGCGAAGGCCTTCGCGCTGAGCCACCGCGTGGGTTCTCTTCCGGCGATTCGGTTCGTGGTCTTCCCGCAGCTCAACGAGATGCTGTTCGCGGCCGCCATGCTCTTGTACGACGACCTCACCGCCCAGCTCGTCTCCCTCCTCTTTTTCGCGCTGACTTGTGTCTTGGTCATGGCGTGGGCCCGGCGTTTTGGCGCGTGGCTGACGGGCTTCATGGGGCTCGCGCTGTGGATCGGTTCCCCGCTCGTCCTCTTCCTGGCGACGTGCGCGTACGTCGAGATGGCCGCCGCGGCCTTCGCGGCGGTGGCCGTCTACGGCTTCTGCTGCTGGACGCAGACGGCCGATCGCCGTTGGCTCGTGGTTTCGGGCCTGAGCGCGGGGTTCGCGGCGGGCACGAAGTACACGGGGCTATATTTCGTCGCCGCGATCTCTCTCGCCGTCTTTCTGCGGGAGCTCCGGCGCCCTTTCTGGAAACCCGCATGGCTCTTCGTGGCATCC
>JBDTXY010000032.1:0-13991 GCA_040005945.1 Acidobacteriota bacterium | reverse complement strand
CACCCGCGTCGTCACGCCCGGCACGGTGCTGGACCCGGAATCCCTGATTCCCGACGCGCCGTCCTACCTCGCGGCCCTGGTGCGGTCGGACCCGGACTGGGGCGTCGCGTTCCTGGACCTGTCGACCGGCCGCTTTCACGCGGGAATGGTGCCGGGGCCGCGCGTGCGCGACGCGCTGTCTCTGTTCCGTCCGCGCGAGATTCTGGTCGCCGAGGGGACGGAGCCGCCCGATTTTCCGGCCGCGATCTCGCGTCGCGACGTCGCCTGGTGGAGCCAGGCCCTGGAGGCGCACCCCGACACCGGAGTCGCGCAGCCCTGCCGGAGCGCGGCCGGCGCCGCCATGTCGTATGCGCGGCAGATGCGGCCGGGCGGGCTTCAGCACGTCGGCGCCCCGCTGCCCCTGGCCTTCGGGGAGCGCATGGGCCTGGACGCCGCGGCCGTCGCGACGCTCGAGCTCTTCGAGTCGTCGGACGGCTCGACCGCGCGAAGCCTCTTCGCGCTCATGGACAAGACGCGGACGCCCCTGGGCGGCCGCGCCCTTCGCGCCGCCCTGTCCCATCCCTCCTTGGATCCGGTCGAACTGGAGGCCCGCTGGGACGCCGTGGAGGAGCTCATGCTGCGGCGCGACGTCGCCGAGCCGCTGCAGACTGCGCTGGAGGCGGTCGGGGACCTGGAGCGCCGGTTCGCGCGCGTCGCGGTCAAAAACGCCGGCCCGCGCGAAGTTGCCGCGCTGGCCGCGGGGCTCCAGGCGGTGCCGTCGATCCTCGAGACCGCCGGCGCCCTGGTTTCCGGCCGATTTCGCGCCCTCTGCGAATCGGTGCCGGACACCTCCGACTGCGTGGCCCGCGTGGAGGCGGCGCTCTCTCCCGAGCCGCCGGTGCTGGCCTCGGCCGGGGGCGTCATCCGGGACGGCGCGGACGCCGAGCTCGACGCGCTGCGGGAGCTTCGCCGCAACGCGCAGACGGCGCTCCTGGGCGTGGAAGCGGAGGAGCGGAAACGCTCCGGCATCTCCGGCGTCAAGGTGCGCTTCAACCGGGTGTTCGGCTATTCGCTGGAGGTGTCCAACTCTCACAAGGAGAAAGTGCCGGCGGACTGGATTCGAAGGCAGTCGCTGGCCAACGCCGAGCGTTTCGTGACGCCCGCCCTGAAGGAGCTGGAGGAGAAGATCCTGGGCGCCGAGGATCGGATCGCCCAGATCGAAACGCGCCTCTACACGGATCTGCTGGCGGAGCTCTCGACCGCAGGCGAGCGCATCGCCCGGACCGCGACCGCCATCGCGCAGATGGATCTGTCGGCGAGCCTCGCCGAGATCGCGTGTTCGCGCCGATGGGTGCGGCCCGAGCTGTCCGAGAAGCCGTGCCTGCGCATCACGGAGGGCCGCCATCCGATCGTGGAGCGGCTGCGCCGGGAGGAGCCCTTCATCCCCAACGACTGCGACCTCTCCCCGGCGCGCCGGATCCTCTTAGTCACCGGGCCCAACATGGGAGGCAAGTCGACCTATCTGCGGCAGGTCGCGACGATCGTTCTGATGGCGCAGGCGGGATCCTTCGTCCCGGCCGCGCAGGCCAAGTTCTCTCCGATCGACCGCATCTTCACGCGCGTCGGCGCCGCGGACTATCTCTCGCGCGGAGAGTCCACGTTCATGGTGGAGATGCTGGAAGCCGCGTCGATCCTGACGCAGGCCACTCCCGCAAGCCTGGTGATCCTGGACGAGGTGGGCCGCGGCACGTCCACGTTCGACGGGCTCTCGATCGCCTGGGCGCTGCTGGAGTACCTCCACGACACCCCCGGCAAAGACGCGTTCGTGCTCTTCGCCACTCACTACCACGAGCTCACCGAGATCGCCCTGGTCAAGCCCGCCGTCGCCAACGCCACGATGGCGGTCAAGGAGATCGGAGGGCGTGTGGTCTTCCTGCGCAAGGTGGTGCCCGGCGCGGCCGACCGCAGCTACGGCATCCAGGTGGCGGAGCTGGCGGGCCTGCCCGCCGAGGTGACGCAGCGCGCACGCGAGGTGCTGGCCAACCTGGAGAAGCAGGAGCTTGACGTGCAGGGCGCCCCCGTCATCGCGCGCAAGCAGGGGGAGAGCGCTGGCAGTGGCCAGTTCCTGCTCTTCTCGGCGCAAGAGGAGCTCGCGCTGGAGAAGCTGCGCGCGCTGGACATCGATCAGATGACGCCGGTCGCGGCGCTCTCGCTGCTGGCCGCGCTGCAGGACCGGTTGAAGGGAAAGTGAGCTCCCGGCTCTTCGCCATCGGGATCGCGGGTCCACGATTGACCGACGTTGAGCGCGGAATCCTCCGGGACGAGCCTCCCTACGGGGTCATCCTCTTCCGCCGCAACATCCAGGACGCGGAGCAGCTGCGGGAGCTGATCGCGGAGCTCAAGCGGCTCAGCGTCCGTTTTCTCTTCGTCGATCAGGAAGGCGGGCCGGTGGACCGCCTGGCCGGCGTGCTCGCTCCGACGCCGTCTTTTCAGTCCGCCGCGCGGGGAGGTCGGGCGCGGCGGCTGGGCGAGCTCGCGGGGGCCGCATTGGCGGCCCTGGGTTTCGACGTCGATCTCGCGCCGGTGGTGGATCGCGGAGTCGCGGACGCGGGCGCGCTGGTTCTGGGAGAGCGGTGCGCGTCGGCGGATCCGGGCGAAGTGCTCCGGGCCGGGGCGGAATTCCTGGATGGGCTTCACACGATGAGAATCGGCGGATGCTTGAAGCACTTTCCGGGCCTGGGCCGCGCACGCCTGGACACGCACAAGTCTTTGCCCCTCCTGGAGCCCGACCCTCACCAGGAGGCGCTGGATCTGGCTCCCTTCGACGGTCTGATGGCGCGTGCCCGGGCGATCATGGTCTCCCATGCCGCCGGACCCGATGGCGTGCCCGCGTCGCTGTCGAGGGAGCGGGCCACGCGGCTGCTGCGCGAGCGGATCGGATTCGAAGGGGCCGCCTTCTCCGACGATCTGGAGATGGGCGCGCTGGACTCCTTCGGCGATCTGCCGGAGCGGTGCGCGCAGGCGTCGGCCGCCGGATGCGACTTGCTGTTCGTCTGCCGGCAGATCGAGCGCTACATGGAATGCGTCTCGGCCGTGGAGAAGTCCGTGCCCGTGGCCCGCCGCGCCGAAGCGGCGCAACGTCTCGAGGAGTACGCCGGGCACCTCGCCGCCCTGCGCGCCGCGGCTGGCGCTCCGGTCCCGACGCCGGAGATCGTGGCCGCGCAGCTGCGCGAGCTGACCGAATCGCTGGCCTAGCTCAGACGCCCTCGACGCAGACCATCCGGACGTTCGCCGCGCCCCGGCGCGCCTCCCGCGCCTTCGTGTACTCGTCCGAGGACCACCACTCCCGCGCCCGCTCGAGGCTCGGGAACTCCAGGATGACCAGACGCGACGGCGACCAGTCGCCTTCCAGCGTCTCGGTGCGGCCTCCCCGCGCCACGTAGCGGCCGCCGTACGCCGCGATCGCGGGAGGCGCCAGCGGCTTGTACCGCTCGAAGGCCGCCGGGTCGAGGACCTCGACCTCGACGATGACGTATGCGGGCATGCCGTCTCGAGCCTAGAACGGAACGTCGTCGTCGTATCCGACGCTGGTCGCCACCGGCGGCTCGGCCGCATCCGCGACCTCCCGCGCCGGCCCGGCCGCCGCACGCGCGCCGTCTTCGCGGCGCGAGAGCATCACGACGTTGGACGCCTTGATCTCCGTCTTGTAGCGCTTCTGGCCGTTCTGGTCTTCCCAGCTGCGGGTCTGGAGGCTGCCCTCGACGTAGACCATCTTGCCCTTGTGGAGATACTCGCCGCAGATCTGCGCGAGCTTCTCCCAGGCCACGATGTCGTGCCACTCGGTGCGCTCCTGCTTGGCGCCCGAGGCGTCCTTCCAGGTCGACGTCGTCGCGAGCGAGAAGCGCGCGAGCGAGGTTCCCTGGGGCGTGGTGCGGATCTCCGGATCCTTACCGAGGTTTCCGATCAGAATGACTTTGTTGACACTGGCCATGTGTTCGCCCTCCTTACAGGTGCTGTGACGATATTCCAATTTCGTGCGGACAGATGATGTCCCCGCAACCGGTCCGCATAGAATCATCCAAACGCATGTCTGGAAACGACATCGACGAGCACCGCGAGCGTATCGTCCGTTCCGCCTCGGCGATCACGCCCCTGACCCTGGTTTCCCGGATCACGGGATACCTCCGGGACAAGGTCATTGCGGCGACCTTGGGAGCCGGAATGCGGACCGACGCGTTCTTCGTCGCGTTCCGCATCCCCAACATGCTGCGGGAGATCATCGGGGAGGGGGCGATGTCCTCCGCGGTGATTCCCGTCTACGCCGAGGTGTCGGCGTCCCGCAGCGAGATCGAGGCCCGCGCCTTTCTTGCCCGGGTCGCAGCGACGTTCGCCTTGATCCTGACGGGGATCACGGTTCTGGGAATCCTGCTGTCGCCGTGGCTCGTCCAGCTGCTGGCGGGGCAGTTCCGGCAGACCCCCGGAAAGTTCGAGCTCACGGTCCTCCTGAACCGGTGGATCTTCCCGTACATCCTGCTGGTGTCGCTCTCGGCGCTGTGCCAGGCGATCCTGAACGCCCACCACCGGTTCGCGCTGCCGGCGGCGGCGCCGATCTTCCTGAACGTCGCCCTGATCCTGGCCGCCCTGGTCGTCTCGCCCCGCCTGGCCGAGCCGACGTACGGGCTGGCCGCCGGCGTTCTCTTGGGAGGCCTGCTCCAGATCCTGATCCAGATTCCCCAGATCCTGCGCCTGCGGGCGGTCGCGCGGCCGCAACTGGGATGGCACGATCCCGCCGTGCGTACGGTGCTGGTGCTGATGGCCCCGCGCCTCTTCGCGTACGGCATCAACACGGTCAACACCGTCGTGTCCACGCGGTTTGCCGCCGGGCTGGGCAACGCCAACGTGTCCCACCTCTACTACGCGAACCGGCTCAAAGAGCTGGTCCTGGGCGGGTTCGCCGTGTCCATCGCGACCGCGATTCTGCCGCTGCTGTCCCGCCAGGCCCTGGATCCGGATCGCGAGCCCTTCAAGGACACTCTGGCGTTCGCGCTACGGTTGATCGCGTTCGTCACCGTGCCCGCCAGCGCGGGGCTGATCGTGCTGCAGGTCCCGATCGTTCGCGTGCTGTTCGAAGGCGGACGCTTCGGAGCCGCCGACACGGCCGCCACGGCGGGAGCGCTGGCGACGCTGTCGCTGGGACTGTTCTTTTTCGCCGGCGTGCGGGTCATGGTTCCGGCGTTCTACGCGCTGAAGAGCACGCGGCTGCCCGTGCTGGCCGCCTTGGCGGACGCGGCGGTGTTCCTGGTCCTGTGCGCGCTGTTGACCAAGCGGTGGGGCCTGCCCGGGATCGGCCTGGCCGCTTCGGCCGCGGCGGCGGTCAACGTCGGAATCCTGACGGCGTCGCTCCGGCGGCGCGAAGGGAATCTCCGAGGCCGCGCGCTCACCGCCTCGCTCCTGCGGATCGGCGCCGCGTCGGCGGCCATGGGCGCCGCTCTCTGGGCGGTCTGCGGGGTGGTCCCCGCCGACGCGATCATCGGCTGGAAGGGGGCGGGCATCCTCACGGTCATGATCGCCGCTTCCGCGGTCTTCTACGGCCTCCTGGCCCACTGGCTGGGCGCGCCGGAGCCATCGGAGCTTCGCCGGCTGGGCCGGCGGCGCCGGCGATGAGGCTCGTCGTGCAACGGGTGCGCAGCGCCGACGTGCGCGTGGACGGCCAGGTCGTGGGCCAGATCGAGCGGGGCCTGCTGGTTCTCCTGGGCGCGGAGAAGGGCGACGGTCTCGAGGGGGCCGAGGAGGCCGCGCGCAAAGTGGCCGGGATGCGCGTCTTCGAGGATCCCGCCGGCAAGATGAATCTCGCGCTGGCCGACGTCGGCGGCGCGGTGCTCGCCGTGTCCCAGTTCACGCTGGCGGCGGATCTCTCGCGGGGCCGGAGGCCCGGATTCGACCGCGCGCTGCCGGGCGAACAGGCGCAGCCGCTCTACGAGCGTTTCGTCGCGGCGCTCCGCGGGCTGGGAGTGACCGTCCAGACCGGAACGTTCGGCGCGATGATGGACGTGACCCTCGTCAACGAGGGGCCTGCGACGTTCATCCTGGACATCGGAGCCGGCTCGGCGGCTCCCTAGGGCGTTTGGATCGGCTCCAGGGAAAAACACAAGAGGAACACCGCCACGCACGTCAGTGCGATCAGCGTCCGGCCGAAATCCAGCGGCCCGTCGTCGTCGTCCACCGGGGGATGCGCCAACCCCATGACGGCCAGCGCGACGACGGCGAACACGGCCCAGATCGCCGACCCCAGGATTCCCGCCGCCACCGCGAGCACCGCGACAATCGCCGACACGACGGGCTGCCGACGCCGCGCGGCGGCGCGCAGGACGTGGCCGCCGTCGAGCTGGCCGATCGGCAACAGGTTCAGAGACGTGACCAGCAGGCCGAACCAGGCCGCCATGAAAGTCGGATGCTCGTGGACGCTGGCGCTCGTGTACGGGCCGACGTGCATCCAGTGCTGGGCCCATCGGACGATCAGCGGGTAATGGAACAGGATCGTGCCCGCGGTCAGCGGCGTCGTGCTCGGGCGCGGATGCGCGACGCCGTAGAAGAGAAACGGCAGGGCGGCGGCGAAACCCGCGAGCGGCCCGGCGGCGCCCACGTCCAACAGAACGCGCTTCTGGCGGATCGGCTCCTTGATCCGGATCAGCGCTCCGAAGGTTCCGATGAGGTTCAGAAACGGCGAGGGGAGGAAATAGGGAAGGGTGGCCGGTAGACCGTAGTGGCGGCACATCGCGTAATGGCCCAGCTCGTGGATGCCCAGGATCAGGAGCAGCGGCACGGAGAACGGCAACCCGTCGGAGAACCCGCCGCCCAAGAGCGGCCCGCCGCCTTCCGTGAACGCGGCGCCCCCCGCCAGCGTCGTCGTCACGAACGTCGCCGCCAACAGCGCGAGATGGAACAGCGGGTGCTCGCGCCAACGCCGCCAACCGTGAGGGCGCGCGGGCGGCTCGGCGAAGGGATCCGGCGAGGGCGGCTCGGTCAGATCGTCAAGCCGTCGGAACGCTCTTGCGCAGCTCCATGAGCAGTCGCGCGAGCGAGCTTCCGAGAGAGCTCGAGGCGATCTCGAGCTCGCGATAGTCCTCTTCGGAAAGCGGTGCTCCGGCGCGGTCCGCGTACAGGAACGCGATGACCCGGTCCTTGATGCGAACCGGGAAAACGGCGCAGCAGGCAATCGCCTTGGGCCCCAACATCTCGGAAAGGACCGGCGGGAGCAGGATCCGGCTCAAGGCGCCGCGGTGCGGGCTGCCGGAGAGCTTGACGAACGCGAAGATCGACGGTTCGCCCCACGGGATCCGAACGCCCGCGACGGCGTCGCCGGTGATTCCGCCGCCGCGCCCCGCCCAGCCCTGCACGGAATCCTGAGCCGAGGCCAGCAGCAGGACCCGGGGGAACCGTTGCGCCAGGCTGTCGAGCAACGCCTCGGCGGCCTGGTTGCGCGCGGGACGGCGAGCGGCCGGAGCCTCCGCGGACGTCTGGGGTCTGAGAGCCCCCGCCTTCTTCGCTTCGTACACTTCGACGGCGGACGCCGACGTCACCTCCGTCCACATCCGCGCCACCATCTCTTCCGGAGTCAGGGATCGCGGCGGGGCATACCCGGGAAGAAAGTCCGCGGCTTCGGCCAGCTCTCCATGCGCCAATTCGGCGGAGGCGAATGGCGCCGTGTACTGGAGTGGAGCCTCCCGCGGCTTCGGAGGATCTTCGCTCGCGATCGGGATCCGGCGGACACTTTCCTGCGCGAGGGGAACGTGCTCCGCGAACGGATCGATCGGCGCGCGCATCGTCGCGCGCGTCCGGTAGAGGCGGCGCTCTTCGTTTCGCTCCAGCTTGAGCAGGACGTTGCGAAACTCGATCGGCACCGGGCGCCCATAGAACAGATGCAGCGCCTGAACCAGCCGGACCTCGGAGATCACCGCCGGAATGACCGGCCGGTTCGTCACGGCGGAGACCTCGTCCACGGCGGCCAGGTTGGACGGGTTCTTGAACGCGACACGCAAGCCCCGACCTTCCAGCGCGTACGGGACCGCGCCCAGGCGCACGGCCGCCCGTTCCGAGAGCAGCCGCACCACCCGGGGCGGAGTCTGGAGGATCTCGGACCAGGAGACGTAGTCGCACCGATGGATGGCGGACAAGGCCTTCATCAGGCTCTCTTCTCCCAGGAGGTCGCGATCCAGCAGAATCGTCCCGAGACGGAACGGCTCGCCGGTATGCCGTTGGAATCCGAGCGCGCTCTGCACCGCGACATCCGAGAGGACGCCCTCCGCAACCAGCAGTTCGCCGATGCGTGGCATGTGCGGACTCTACGTCAGATCGCGAAGATCTTTACCCGGCTTGAACCGAATCGTGTTTCCGGGCGGAATGGACACTTCGACGCCCGTCTTGGGATTGCGCCCGATCCCGCGCTTGCGGCGCTTGACCTGGAACACTCCGAACCCGCGCAGCTCGATGCGATCACCGGCGCCCAGCGCCGAACGCATGGCTTCGATGACCGTCTCGACGGCGGTGGCCGCCTTCGCTCTGGGAACCTGGGCCAAATCGACGACCCGATCCACGATGTCCGCTTTGATCACGGGGTCCTCCGGGGTAGCACGCGATTATATAACCTGCTTTTTCTTCAATCGGATGGAGGCCGCCAGGGCCGCCGCGGTGGCCCCCGCCAGCTCGCGGATGTACGTCAGGTCCGCAGGGGTCGCGCCGTGGGGCTCGGCGCACTCGACGTAGAAAAAGGCCACGGTCTTCTCGCGCATCAGCACGGGTTGGACCAGGCACTCCGCCGGCCATCCGCCCAGCGCCTGCGCCAGATCCTTGTGGCGGGGCAGCGGCGGCAGAGGTCCCAGGTAGAACGCGCGGCTCATGCGCACGTTCAGGAAGATCGAGGGTTCCGACCAGGGGATGTCGAGGGCTCGCAGCGCGTCCTGACGGATGCGGTCGCCCAGGCCCGCCCGGCCCACCACGCCTTCCGCCCGGACGGCCAGCAAGGCGCTGGTCCGAAACCGGCGCGACAGCGTCCGCAGCGCCACGTCGAAAATCTCGTCGCGCTCGCGTGCCGCCAGGATCGCGGCGAAGTCCGCGGGCGAGAGAATTCCGGTTTTTTGAGACGGCGGCGGGGGAGCGGGCTCGCTGGTGGGCCGCGACCGGCGCGGCGCCGGCTTCGACGTGCTGGCCGCGGCGCGAGAGCGCGGCTCCTCATTGCGCGGTTGCCACGGCGGCTGCGGCGGCACCTCCTCCCAGGGAATCGACTCGAGCTCGTCTTCGGGCGTCTCTCCCGGCGGCGGGGCGAAGCCTCCCCATCCCACGGGAGGATCGTCGCGGATCTTCCACGTCGGAGTGGCCGCGGCCGATTCGGCGTCGGGATCCACGATCGGCACCGGGTCTCCCGGCATGGACATCGGCGGCGCCGAGAAGTCCGGCGGAGGCGGCAGCGGCTTGTGGATCACCGGGGAAAGCGTCGGCCGCGAGATCTTCTCGGCCAGGATCGCGAACCGAGGCGTCCGGCGCTCGCCGTAATATTTTTCGAGGGCCTGATAGATCCGCACTTCCGGAGCGGTGGCGGGCACGATCTTCTTGCCCGTCACGAAGAAGAGCTCGTCCAGGATCCGAAGATTGGCCGGATCGCGCAGCACGATCCGAAGAAATCCTTCCTGGAGCTCCACGGGCACGGCCGAGTGGCGGATCGCGAATTTGGCCGGCAGCGCGCCGGTGACGTGGGGCGGCACCGAGCTGAGCACGCGCCATGGGATGTACTCGCAGTCGTGCTGCTCGGCCAACGCCTTGCCGACGTCGTCTTCGGAGGCGGATCCGCGTTCGATCAAGAGCGTGCCGATGCGTCCGCCGGCAAAGCCTTGGATGGCGAGCGCGCGATTCACGCTCTCCTCGGCCAGTGCGCCTGCGCGTACGAGGAGGACGCCGAGTCGGGGCATGGGCTCTCCGATTATCGCGTAACGGACGGCTCTCGGAACCGTTCGTCGCGCGGAGCGTTCTCGTCCCGGGGCCCGAGGCGTCGTGAAGCCGCAAAACCCAACGTATCGAACCTCCTGCGCGCGGTCGCGCGCGGCTTCGACAGCATACCGCCGAGGGACTCCGAGGGATCGGCGGCCGCGCCGGGACGTGCTACCCTGCGGCGGTGACGCTGCGACCCGCCACCGCCCTGCTGCTCGCCCTCGCGCTCCACCCCTTCGCCGCCGCGGCGGACGATTTGCTCGACAGCCGAAAGGCCTTTCTGGCGGCTCGATCCGCCGTCGCCGACGGGCAGTTCCAGGAGGCGCTGGCCCTGTACCGCAAGGTGCTCCTCAAGCTGCCGTCGGATCCGGTGGTGCACTTGGAGTACGCCCAACTGCTGCGCGATCTCAACGTCCCGGACGAGGCGATGGCCGAAGCCCGCAAGGCCGTGGCGCTGGATCCCAACCTCGCCGAGGCGCGCCGTTTGCTGGGCGCGCTGGAGCTCTCCGCCGCCGAGAAAGATCCGTCGCATCTGGCCGCGGCGATCGAGCAGCTCTCCGCGGCGCGCCGCCTCGCGCCCGCCGACATCGCAACGGCCGTGAGCCTTGCCCGGGGCCTGTTAGCCTCGGATCGCGCCGCGGAGGCCGCCGCCGTTTTGGAGGATCTGCCGGAGCTGGCCGGGCAGCCCGCGATCCAGCGGCTCATCGCGGAGGCCGAGGCCAAGAGCGGCAGATGGAAGAAGGCCGAATCGCTGTATCGGTCGCTCCATGAGACCGACCCTGGCGACCGCGAAGTCTCGGCAGCGTTGGTCGACATCTATGAAGACCAGGACAAGATGGA
The DNA here is from genome assembly GCA_040005945.1 of Acidobacteriota bacterium. Lineage (GTDB taxonomy): Bacteria > Acidobacteriota > Thermoanaerobaculia > UBA5066 > Gp7-AA6 > DAHUXD01. Next base: position 3,191 of record JBDTXY010000032.1, on the reverse strand, counting down.
CGACGCGATCGCCCTGCTCGAGCAGCTCGCGCAGCGGGATCCCGCCAACACCGCCGTCGGCGAGCGCATCGTCCTCGACATGGCGCGCGCCGGGCACTTCGCTGATGCCGAGCGCCGGGCCCGGGAGCTCGCGACCAAGCGCCCGGAGAACAGCGCCGCGAAGCGGCTGCTGTCGACCGTGCTGTTCGAGAAGGAAAGTCCCGCGGAAGGCGAGAAACTGCTGCGCGCCTTGATCGCCGCGGATGCGGAGGATGCGGCCTCGCGCCGCGCGCTCGCCTCGGAGCTGACCCGCGAGCGACGCTTCGACGAGGCCCGGACCATGTACCAGGAGCTGATTCGCCGCGCCGGCGACGATCCCCACCTCGCCGATAGCAAGGCGGCCGCCACTGTCGAGATCGGGTTCATCGCCTTTCTTCAGAAGAACTGGGCGGAGGCGCGCCGGATCTTGGTGCCGGCGGCCTTGACCGGAGGACATGTCAATCCGCGGGCCGCGCGCATCCTGCTGGCCGCCGAGCGCGACGGCGAGAATTTCGCCTCGGGCTTCGAGCACGTCAAGGCCTACGCCGCGGCCGAGCCCCGCGAAGCCGAGTGGGCCGCGGTGAGCGCCGAGTTTCAATATCGCGTGGGCGACAAGAAGGCCGCCGAGACGAAACTGGAGGCGTTGGGAGCCTCCGGGGACATCGACAAGATGAACGCCGCGGCCGACGTCTATGCGCGGCTCGATCCGCGCGCCGCCGCGGCCCGGATCGCGCGCGAGGCGTCCAACCAGTTCCCGGAGAATACCGAGGCGCTCTTTCGTCTGGGCTCCAGCCTGGAGCGCTCCGGCGCGTCCGCGGAGGCCGAAAAGGTCTTTCTCCAGATCCTGGAGATGCGGCCAAACGACGCCGCGACGGCCAACTACCTCGGCTACATGTGGGCGGACAAGGGCGTGCAGCTGGACCGCGCGCGCGAGCTGCTCGAGAGGGCGGTGTCTCGCGAGCCCCGCAACGCCGCGTACCTGGACTCGTTGGGCTGGGCGTACTTCCGGCTGGGCAAGCTCGATCGGGCCGAAACGAATCTGCGAGAGGCCTACCGCAGGGAGCCTGCGGACCCGACCATCGAAGAGCACATGGGCGATCTGGACGCGAAGCTCGGCAACTCCGAATCCGCCGTTCGACACTGGGAGAAGGCGCTCACGCTCAAGCACGACGAGCCCGAGCGCGTCCGCGAGAAACTCCGCCGCGCCGGTTCCCCCGTCACCCAGCGTTGACCAGGCGCGCGCCCCTCCTGCTCCTCGGCGTTCCGTTCGTTTTGGCCGTCACCGCATGCGCCGGGAGGATCGCCGCGAGATCCTTTCCTCCGGCCAGCGCGCAGGACGTTCGGGAGGCCTTGAGCGCATGGGACGCCGCGCAGGCGCGCGCCGCGGGCATGGCGCCCTCTAAGCTCCTCTACGCCGCCCACATGGGAACCAGCGGCTTGCCCTCGGTTCCCGGCACGCTCGCCGTCACCTATGACGGGCAGCGCATCCTGACCGCCTCGCTGACGGGGCCCTTCGGGTCGCGGATCGCCGAGTACCGAGACGGCGCCGTCACGGGGGAGGATCGGGAGGCGTTCATCGTCGACCCGGAGGCCATGCGCTCGGTGCTCGCAGGCGTCTGGTTGGGCGCTCCCACCGCCGTCGCGGGTCGGGATGGAAGCGACTGCCTCCTGACCTGGGAGGGCACGTACCGGGTCGACGCCGTGATCGACGTGAGAGAGCAGAAGCTGAGGTCACTCCGGGTCGCCGGGAGCGGAGGCCGCCTGGAGGCGACCTATTCGGGCGGTCTGAATCCCTGGCCGCAGCGCGTCGCGCTCAAAGAGGAACAGTCGGGCCGCAGCCTCTCGCTGACCCTGCTCGCCGCGGAACCGCTCGAGAAGGGAACCATGCCGCTTCCATGACGCTCTCGTGCCTGGCCCCAGCGAAGATCAATCGCGAATTGCGCGTGGGAGGCTTGCGTCCCGACGGATTTCACGAGATCTGGTCCCGCATGGTCTCGATCGATCTGTCCGATCGCTTGACCGTCGCGGCGGCGGAGCGGCTCGACTTCTCCTGCGACGATCCGGACGTCCCGGATGGAGACGACAATCTGGTGGTTCGGGCCGCGACCCTGCTGGCTCGGCACGCGGGTCTGCAGCCGCGAGCGCGGCTGCGCCTGGAGAAGAAAGTGCCGATGGGGAGGGGTCTGGGGGGAGGCAGCGCCGATGCCGCCGCGACCCTTCTCTTACTGACGCGCTTCTGGGGACTCGCCCAGAGCTCGGCCTCGCTCCATGGAATCGCCTCGGAATTGGGCAGCGACGTGCCGTTCTTTCTGACCGGCGGGGAGGCGGACGTCACCGGGCGCGGTGAGGTCGTGACCCCCCTGGAGGACAGACCGCCCGCGGAATTGGTCCTGCTGTTGCCGCCGTTCGCGCTCTCGACGGCGGCGGTGTACCGCGCCTACGCCGGCCGCGGAACGCTGCCGGAGCGGCTCGAGATCGAAGCGGGCCCCTCCTCCCGGTTCCTCGGACCCAACGATTTGGCATCCGCCGTGCTAGAGGTTGAAGGAAGGATGGAACCCTACTTGCGCGCTGCCGAGGCAGTCACTCCTGACTACGCGATCAGCGGATCCGGTTCCACGATCGTGCTCCACGGCGTCCCGGCGCAAGCTTTCGCCGCCTCCGCCGCGCGCCATCCCGAAATGCACATCGTTCCCTGCCGCACCCTGACACGCCAGCAATTCCAACGTCGCATCCATCCCACGGAAGGAGCCTCATGAACATCACGCAGGTGAAGGTGTTCCCGGTCGCCGAAGAGAAGCTCAAGGCGTACGTCTCGATCGTGTTGGACGAGTGCTTCCTGGTCTCGGACTTGAAAGTCATCCAGGGCCCCAACGGCCTGTTCATCTCGATGCCCTCGAAGCGCAAGAAAAACGGTGAGTTCAAGGACGTCGCCCATCCCCTCAATCGCGAAACCCGCGAGCGAATGGAGCGGCGAATTCTCGAGGAATACGACAAGGTCAAGGTCGCGGCGGAGTCCCTCCCCCGAACCGACGCAGCCGCCGAGCCACACGCCCGAACCGAGGCGTCGCAAGCGACGGGGTAAAATCCCCAAAGCTTGGGGCGTCGCCAAATTGGTAAGGCACCGGCCTTTGGAGCCGGCATTTCTAGGTTCGAGTCCTAGCGCCCCAGCCATT
>JBDTXY010000031.1:0-14096 GCA_040005945.1 Acidobacteriota bacterium | reverse complement strand
CCGGCGCGAAGATCGACCCGAAACGCGATTCCACGATCTCGGTCGCGAAGACCGGCAAGGGCCTCGCGTTCGCCTCCGCGACGTGGCACTTCTCGACGGAGAAGCTCCCGGAGGAGGAGCGCGGCGATTTCTTCGCCGTCTCGCGCAAGTACTTCAAGCGCGAGTCGACGGCCTCGGGTTTCGTCTTGAAGCCGCTGGCCGAGGGCGCCGCGCTCGCCGCCGGCGACCAGATCGAAGTGCAGCTATCCCTGCGCGCCAAGCATGCCGCCGAGTACGTCCACCTGCGCGATCCGCGCGCGGCCGGGATGGAGCCCGAGACCGTCCTCTCCCGCTACAAGTGGGACCTGGGAATCTCCTGGTACGAGGAGACGCGCGACTCGGGGTCCAACTTCTTCTTCGAGGCGCTGCCCGCGGGCGAGTACACCTTCAAGTACCGCCTGCGCGCCAACATGGCCGGCACCTTCAAGGTCGGACCCGCCACTGTCCAGTCGATGTATGCGCCCGAGTTCAACGCGTACTCCTCCGGCGCGACGTTAACGATTCGGTAAGGCAACCCCCGGCCTCGAGCCGCTCCGATCGGTCTCCGTCTCCGCGGTCGAACCGGATTTGAGGAATTTCTGAGGTTTCGACGAGGACACCGCTCCGCTCGCCGGGACACGCTCGCTTCGTTGACAAAGGGGAGTGGGATATGAGTCAGAACCCAGCGATACGACGTCTCTTTCGGCCATGGTTCGTCGGATTGGGCGCGCTCGCTCTGGCGGCTGCAGCGCTCGCCGGCGTAGGTCAGTGGACGAGCTCCGGCCCCTCGGGGGCGAACATCTACTCTCTCGCCACCGATCCCTCCGCGCCGTCGCGAGTGTTCGCGCTGGGCACCGACGGTCTTTTGCGAAGCGGAGACGGCGGGGCGAGTTGGGCCAACGTCAATCCCAGCATCCAAAATCTCTACGCATTGACTCTCGGCTCGGCTCCTGCGGCCATCTACGCGCTCACGTTTGAAGGCAAGGTCGCGCGCTCCGATGACGAGGGAACCACCTGAACGTCCCCTGCCGAAACTGGCTCTTTTGAAGAGCGCCGGGCCGTCGCGCGATTCGGGGATCTACGCCGCGGCCGCGCCGTCGCGCAGGATGCGCCCGTCGTGGATCTCGACGATGCGCCCGGCCCGGCGCGCGAGCGACATGTCGTGGGTGATCACGACGAGGGTCGAGCCCTGCCGCCATAGCTCCGAGAAGAGCTCCATGATGTCCCCGCCGGCGGAGGAGTCGAGGTTGCCCGTGGGCTCGTCGGCCAAGACGACGTCGGGTTTCATGGCCAGCGCGCGCGCGATCGCGACCCGCTGCATCTGGCCGCCGGAGAGCTCGGTCGGCTTGTGATCCATCCGATCCCCCAGGCCCACCCGGGAGAGCAGCTCCTCGGCGCGCTCGCGGCGCTTCTTGGGAGCCACACCGCCGAAGAGCAGCGGCAGCTCGACGTTCTCGAACGCCGAAATCTGGGGCAGGAGATTGAAGCCTTGGAACACGAACCCGACTCGCCGATTGCGGACGTCGGCGAGCTCGTCGCGGGTGAATTTCGAGACGTCTTCGCCGCCCAACCGGTACCGCCCGTCCGACGGCGTGTCCAGGCAGCCAATCAGGTTCATCAGCGTCGACTTGCCCGATCCCGAAGGGCCCACGATCGCCAGGAACTCGCCCGCCTGGACTCTCAGATCTATCCCTTTCAAGGCTTCGACCTTGACCTTGCCGGTGTCGTAGATCTTCTTGATCGACTGCATGTCGATGATCACGTTGGGGGGCATCTGATCCATGTCGGCTCCTTGTTGACGGCTCATTCGTACCTCAGGGTGGACGCCGGATCGATCGACGCGGCGCGGCGGGCGGGGAAGTAGCCGGCGAGTAGCCCGCAGGCGCCCAGGATCGCGATCGTGGCCAGGCCGATCGGCCAGGAGAGTGTAGGGTGCCCCAGGAATTCCAGGACGTCGTTGCCCTCGATGGGAACGAATCCCAGCCCGGTGACGATGAGGATCGAGATCAGCGCGCCGACCATCCCTCCGACCAGCGTGTAGACCAGCCCCTCCAGGATGAAGGGACCGGTGATCCAAGCCCGTCGCGCGCCCAGCGCCATCTTGACGCCGATCTCCTTCGTGCGCTCTTTCACCACGGCATACATGATGTTGGCGACGCCGACGCCGCCGATGATCAGCGTGAGGGCGCCGATGACGCCGAAGAAGAGCTCCAGGCCGATTAAGACCTTTCCGCTCTTCTTCTGCCCCTCGACGGTGTTCCAGAGTCCCCAGACGTGGGGGTCCTCCGGGTCGTAGCCCATGCGCGGGCCCAGGACCTGATTGAGGTGAACGAGGGCGGCCGGCATGTCGTCGGCCTTCTTCACCCGGAAGACGACCACGTTGAGCCGTCCCTTGCCGAAGAGCGCCTCGAACGTGCCCTGCGGAATGAGCGCATGGTTCTTGTCCGGGCCGCCGTAGGTCGACGACTGCCGCTTGCGCTGCATGACGCCGATGACGGTGAACGGGGAGTTATTGATGAGGACGGTCTTTCCCACCGGGTCCTCGGGCCCGAAGACGTCTCGGGCGAGCTCGTCTCCGAAGAAGGCGACGCGGCGCTTGAGCTTCTCGTCCTGCGGATTCAGGAAGCGCCCGCCGGCTCGGGGATAGTGCTTGCGCGCGTTGCCGAAGTCCGCGATCGTGCCCGTGACGCGGCCGTTGACGGTCTTGCGCCCATAGGCCAGGGCGGTCCGCCACGACGTGTATTCGCCCCAGATCGCATCGAGCTCGGGCATGCGCTCGCGCGCGTAGTCGACGTCTTCGACCCTCGGGTGGATCGAGCGGCCTTCGGGAAGGCCCTTGTAGGGCTTCGAGGTCTCCCCGGGCCAGAGGATGGCCAGGTTGTTGCCCATCGCCTGCTCGTTCGACGTCATCTGGCGTTTCAGCCCCTCGCCAAACGCGAGCAGCATGAGGATGGTGACCGTTCCCCAGGCCAGGGCGGCGATCGTCAGGGTCGCGCGTTTCTGCTGCAGCCGCGCCGATCGCACGAAGAGCTGAAAGATGAGCGAGAGGTTGCGGCGGCTCATAGCTTCATCGCAACGACCGGATCGAGCCGCGAGGCGTCGCGCGCAGGGAAGTATCCCGCCACCAGACCCGTCAAGCCGAGGATGAATGCCGTCAACAGCGCGACCGAAAGCGAGACGTCGGGGTCGCCCACGTACTCGGTCACGCCGAACTTCGGAAAGATCGCGCAGACCGTCAGCGAGACCGCGAACCCGAGCGCGCCGCCCATGGCCGTGATCAGCAGGGTCTCCAGGAGGAACTGACGCAGGATCCAAGGCGTCTTCGCGCCGAGCGCCATCTTGATGCCGATCTCCTTGGTCCGCTCCTCGACCACGACGTTCATGATGTTGGACACGCCGATGCCGCCGACGATCAGCGTGAAGGATCCGATGATGCCGAGGAAGAGCCGGAACGAAAGGAAGAACACCTCGAAGAAGGCGAACTCCTCGGTCGTGTCCCAGACCGAGAACGCCTCCTTGTCCTCCGGGTCGAAGCGCTGCCTTTGGGCGATGACGCGGCGCACGCCGGCGGTGACGGCCTTGCTGTTCTTGGCGACGGTCGGCTGGTAGATCAGGTTCTCGACCCACTTCTCGCCGGTCAGCGCGCGATAGGTCGTGCCGGGGATGAAGGCCTTCGAGTTGTCGCGCCCGCTGTAGCTGGAGTTTTGCACCTTCGTCTGCAGCACGCCGATGACCAGGAAGGGCGAGCCACCCAGCATGACGGTCTTGCCGACGGGATCGAAATCCTTGCCGAACACGTCCTCGGCAAATTTGTAGCCGATGAAGACGACGCGTCGCTGCTCCGTCATGTCGCTCGGGTTCACGAACCGGCCGCCGGGCCGCGGGTTGATGTTGCGCATGTCGCCGAACTCGGGCGAGACGCCGGAGACGTCGACCGCGATCCTTTTGGCCCCGTAGTTGAGCTTCAGGGTCTTCGAGTACTCGCTCGAGATGGAGTTCAAGCCTTGGGCTTCCTTGCGGATCGCCTCGACGTCCTCCTCGTTCAAGCGGATCTTGCGTCCCTTGCCCAGCCCTTCGAACGGCATCGACGTCAGCCCCGGCCAGGCGATGCAGATCTGGTCGCCCAGGCCCGCGGTGTTGAGCACCATCTGCCGCTGCATGCCCTTGCCGAAGGCCAGCAGCAGCGTCACGGAGACGGTGCCCCAGATGATGCCGAAGACGGTCAGAAACGTCCGGAGCTTCTGGCTGCGTACGTCGCGCCACATCTGGCGGATGGCGTCGCGGAAGGACAGCATCGTCGGCCCGTCTCCGTTTGCGGCGTCTCGCGCTAGTCGACGGCCGAGGTCAGCTTCTTGGGAGGCCGCTCGACGACCTTGGCTCCCAGAGAAAGTCCGGCGACAATCTCGGTGTTCAATCCGTCGGAGATCCCGAGCTTGACCTCGGTCTTCTTCGGCGGCTCCTTGGGCTTGGCGGCGGGCAGCTCGACGAACGTCTTCTTGCCGCCGTCCTCGAAGAGGATCAGCCGTTCCGGCAGCGTCAGCACGTCTTTTTTCTCGCGGATGATCAGGTCGGCGTTGGCGGAGTAGCCGGCGCGCAGCGTCACGGTCGCGGCCGGCGGATCCAGCTCGATCTCGACGTCGAAGAGCGTGGCGCCGTCCTTCTGCTGGGCTTGCGGTGCGATCCGGGCCACCTTTCCGGTGACCACATCGGTCGGCAGCGCGCCCACCTTGATCCGGGCCGGAAGCCCCACGTGGAGCTTGCCGACGTCGATCTCATCGACCGTGCCCTTGAAGATCAGATCCGACATGTCCGCGATGGCGGCCAGCTCGGTTCCCGGCTGGTACGAGGTCAGCGGCACGACCGGCTCGCCGGGATTGACGGCCCGCGTCAGGACGGTGCCCGCGGCGGGGGAGCGGATGATCGACTCCATGTTCACGCCCTCGGACTGAATACGCCCCATGCGGGTCAGGCTTCGCGATTGCTGGGCCTTGGCCAGAGCGATCTTGGCGAGCTCGAAGGCCTCGCGTTTGATGTCCAAATCCGATTTGGGCACCACGCCCGAGCGGGAGAGCTCTTGCGAGCGCTCGAACTCGGACCGGGCGCGGTCGTACGAAGCCTTCGTGGAGTCGAGCTGGCGATCCACGTCGGTCAGCTCCTGGGGGGTGGGATCGGGGGCGATCTCGAACAGGGGGTCGCCCGGCTTGACCCGGTCGCCGACGTTGACCAGGCAGCGCTTGACGATTCCCGAGATCTTGGACTTGATCGAGAACTTCTGCCGGGGCTGGATCTGGCCGACCGCCAGCGCCTTCTCGGTGATCGATCCCTTCTCGACCGTGACCAGCTTGAGCTCGCCCTCGCCTTTGCCGCCGCGGGCCAGCGCATACAAACCCGCGGCCGCGGCCACGAGCAGTACCAGAAGCAGCAGGGTCTTGAAGAGCTTGGACATACCGTCCTCCCTGGAAAGAAATCGCCGAAACGATCCAGCCATGGAAACCTCTGGTCTCGTTGGGGAGTTACGCACCGCGCCGCCCGAAGTTCCTCCGCGCCGTGCTCTCGGCGGCGAGGCCCAGCGGCCCGGCCGCGGTCGCCAAAGGGCCGCGGGATCCGATATCCTTGCCTCAGAAGGAGTTGCATGTGATTCGAGGCGAGCGTCTGTACCTGCGTTCGATCGAGCGAGACGACTTGAACCGGTGCCACGCCTGGATGAACGACGAAGATCTGCGCGGCACGCTGGAACAGCGCTATCCGATGTCGCTGGCTCGCGAGGCGGACTGGGTCGAGCGCGCGACGCGGGGTCAGGATCCTTCCGAGCTGCCGCTGGCGATCTGCCTGATCCAGGGAGACCGTCACATCGGGAATTGCGGGCTCGTCCAGATCGACAAGGACAACGGCACCGCGACCCTGGGGGTCTTCATCGGCGAGATGAACTGCCGGGGCCAGGGCCTGGGCGAAGAGGCGGTCCGCACACTCTGCCGCTACGCATTCGAGGAGATGCGCCTGCACAAGATTCGCCTGGACGTCCACGCCGGGAATCCGGCAATCAAGACCTACGAGCGCGTGGGTTTCCGGAAGGAGGGCCTCCTGCGAGAAGAGGCGTTCCGGAAGGGGCGCCGCCTGGACGTCATTCGCATGGGCGTCCTGCGCGAGGAGCTTCGACCGCCCAAGGCTCGGAAAAGCTGATCATGGCGCCCGAGTACCGTTTCCTTTCGCATTGGCGCGTCTTGGGAACGGTGCAAGAGGTCGCCGACCTCATGGCGGATGCCCGGGAGCTGCCGCGGTGGTGGCCCTCCGTGTACCTGCGCGCGGAGGAGTTGGAAGCGGGCGATGATCGCGGCGTCGGCAAGCGCGTGCGGGTTCACACCAAGGGATGGCTGCCCTACACGCTGGATTGGGAGTTTCGCGTCACCGACTCCCGCCACCCCGACGGATTTTCCCTGGACGCTTCCGGAGACCTGATCGGGCGCGGCGTCTGGAGCTTCGAGCAGGCCGGCGCCTGGACGCGGATCACGTACGACTGGCGCGTGCGCGCGGACAAGATGCTGCTCCGAATTCTGTCGCCGCTGTTTCGGCCGCTGCTGGAGTTCAACCATCGATGGGCCATGCGCCAGGGCGAGGAGAGCCTGAGGCTGGAGCTGGCGAGGCTGCGTTGCGCGAGTCCCGCGGAGCGCGCTCAAATCGCGCCGCCTCCGGCGCCGACTGACTCTTCGGCCTTGCTGCTAGCCGCTTCCGGCGTCGCTCTGGGCGCGGCCGCATTGTTCCTGACGCGCCGTTTCCATCGGCCGCGCTGCGGCAGAAACCGGCGCAGGTGGGCATAGAGCCCTCGCGCGGACAGAATCGGCGATTGCTCCGCCGGGGCATCCGCCGCATCGACGCGATTTCGCTGGTCGTCGGATCGATGATCGGGTCCGGGATCTTCATCGTCTCGGCCGAAAGCGCGCGTCTGTTGGGATCGCCCGGATGGCTCCTGATCGCGTGGGCGGCCGCGGGTGTCCTGACTCTGGCCGGCGCGCTGTCGTGCGCGGAGCTCGCGGCGATGCTGCCCAAGGCGGGGGGACAGTACGTCTTCTTCCGCGAGGCCTATGGACCCCTCGCCGGCTTCCTCTTCGGATGGTCGATGTTCCTGGTCATCCAGACGGGGACGATCGCCGCCGTGGCCGTCGCATTCGCCAAATTCCTGGGCGTGCTCGCCCCGGTCGTGTCGGGCCGGGCCCTCGTTCGCGTCGGGCCGCTTTCGGCATCGCCGGTGCAGCTGGTCGCGATCGGCGTGATCGGCCTCTTGACCGCGAGCAACGCCACGGGGCTTCGCGCGGGCACCCGAACCCAGAACCTGTTCACCGTCGCCAAGTTCGCCGCGTTGCTGGCGTTGGCGGGCGCGGGTCTGGTGTTGGGCGGCGGGCCGGACGTCGCCTTGGCGCAACCTGACTTCTTCGGGCCGCGGAGCCTATCCGGAGAGACGCTTTCGGGGATCGGGCTGCTGGTGGCGCTCTGCGCGGCGATGGTGGGTCCGCTCTTTTCTCAATCGGCCTGGAACAACGTGACCTTCGCCGCCGAGGAAGTGGAAGACCCCGGACGCGTCCTGCCCTTCGCGCTCCTGGTGGGCTGCCTGTGCGTGACGATCCTCTATCTCGCCACCAACGTGGCGTACTTGCACGCGCTGCCCTTCTCCGGCATCGCGCATGCGCCGGAGGACCGCGTCGGCACCGCGGCCGCCCACGCGCTCTTCGGTCCCGGAGCGGCCGCCGCCATGGCCGCCGCGATCATGGTCTCGACGTTCGGATGCGTGAACGGCCTGATCCTCTCGGGCGCACGCGTCGGCTTCGCGATGGCCCGCGACGGATTGTTCTTCCGTCCCCTGGCTCGGTTGAACGCCGCCTCCGTGCCGGCGAATGCCCTTTGGCTCCAGGCCCTGTGGGCCGGCGTCCTCGTGCTGACGGGAACCTACAGCCAGCTCCTCAAATACGTCATCTCCGCCGACATCGTCCTCTACATCCTGCTCGTGGGCGCGGTGATCGCGCTGCGGCGCAAGCGGCCCGAATGGCCCAGGCCCTTCCGCGCTCCGGCGTACCCGTGGCTCCAGCTGCTCTACTGCGCTGCGGCGTCGATCCTGGCGGCGTCGCTGCTCCTGGGCAATTTTCGGACGGCGTGGCCCGGATTCGCGGTCCTTCTCACAGGTGTTCCGGTTTATCTGTGGTGGCACCGGCGGGCTCCCTCCGCGGGCCCGCCCCCGTGAGCCCCGGTCCCATGCGGTGGCGGGACGTTCGCGACGGCGTCCTGTTGGCCGACTTTCCGGACGCCTCCGACGAGCTGGCCAACCGCGTCTGCGTGACGCTCTGCGACCAGCTGCGCTCGGCGAACATCCGCGGCCTTCGCGATGCGATTCCGGGCGCCCGCTCTCTGCTGGTGACCTTCGATCTCCGCCGCCTGGACGGCGCGCGTCTCCGGCGGCGGATGGAGTCGTCGATCACGGAGGATCCCGGCTCGCGCTCGCCGCGCCGGCTCATGCGCGTGCCGATCGCCTACGGAGCGGAGGATCTGCAGGAGCTGGCGCGCGCCCGCGGCCTCTCGACCGAGGAGTTCGCGCGGCGGCACGCGGAGGCGGAATACCGCGTCGCGTTCATCGGCTTTGCGCCCGGCTTCGCGTACCTGACGGGTCTCCCGCCGGAGCTGCATGCCCCGCGGCGCCCGAGCCCGCGCCCCCGGGTTGCCGCCGGAAGCGTGGCGATCGGCGGGCCGTACACGGGGATCTATCCCGGCGTTTCTCCCGGCGGGTGGCAGCTCATCGGGAAGACGACCGTCCGCCTCTTCGACGTGGACGCCGATCCGCCCGCGCTCTTTCGCGCGGGAGACCGGGTCCGCTTCGAGCCGGTTCGGCTCTCCGACTTGCCGGATCTGCCAGAAAGGAGCGCTCCGGTTTCCGGCGGCCGCGCGATTCTCCGCGTCGTCTCGCCCGGTGTCTGGACCACGATCCAGGGCGCCCCCGCGTATGGCCTGGGATCTTCGGGCGTTCCCCCCGGCGGAGCGATGGACTCGGATTCCCTGGCGCGCGCCAACGCGCTGGTCGGCAACGCCCCCGGCGAGCCCGGTCTGGAAATGGGACTCATCGGCCCGGAGCTCGAGGCGTTGGGAGACTGCATGGTCGCGCTCGGAGGCGCGGACTTCGACGCGCAGTGGAACGGAAAATCCGCGCCGCGAGAGGCGGCGTGGCGCATGGCCGCGGGCGACCGTCTTCGCCTGGTGCGCGCGCGGCGCGGCGTCCGAGCCTACGTGGCCGTCGCGGGAGGCCTGGAGTCGCCCGGCCGGAGCGGCGCGCCGGCACCGCGGTTGGAGGCCGGAGCAACCATCGCCATTCAACCACATCCCCCCGGGGGCAGCGCCGCGGCGGGATTGCCCGGCATGCGCGATCTCTCCGAGGACTTGCATCTGCGCGTCATGCTCGGTCCCGAGGCGGACCAGTTCGCCGCCGCCGAGATCGACCGGTTCCTCGCGGGCTCCTGGAGGGTCTCCTCCGAAAGCGACAGGCGCGGGCTGAGGTTGGAGGGAGAGCCTCCGCTCTCGCACCGGATGGCGCCCGAGATTGCGCCGTCGGGCACGGTTTCCGGTTCGATTCAGGTCCCGGGCAGCGGGCTGCCGATCGTCCTGGGCCCCGACGGCCCCGTGACGGGAGGGTATCCGCGCATCGCGACGGTGATTGGCGCCGATCTGTCGGCGCTGGGCCAGGCCGCCCCGGGCGCGGTGGTCCGGTTTCGCCCGGTATCCCTGCCGCAAGCCCTGGAGGCCCGCGGGTCCTCTGGGAGTACCATGTTCCTCCCTTGAGCATCGACTTGAACGCCGACGTCGGCGAAGGCATGGACGATGCGGCCCTGCTGCCTTTCGTCACCTCCGCCAACGTCGCCTGCGGCATGCACGCGGGAGATCCCAGCGTGATGGACGGAACCGTCGCGATGGCGCTCGCGCAGGGCGTGCGCGTGGGCGCCCACCCCGGGTATCCCGACCGCGAGCACTTCGGCCGCGCCGCGGTCGAGATTTCCGCCGACGCGATCGAGAATCTGGTCCTCTATCAGGTTGCGGCGCTGGACGGGTTCGTGCGCTCGCGGGGCGGCACGCTCACGCACGTCAAGCCGCACGGCGCGCTGTATCACAGCGGCGCGGAATTTCCGGACGTCGCGCGCGCGATCGCGGCAGGCGTGCGCCGGTTTCGCACGAGCCTGATCTTGGTCGGCGCGGCCGGATCGATGCTCATCGAAGCCGGCCGGGATGTGGAGCTCCCCGTCGCGGAGGAGGCGTTCGCCGACCGGCGCTACATGCCGGACGGCTCGCTCGTGACGCGCGACCGGCCCGACGCGGTCATCACGGACCCCGACGAGGCCGCCGAGCAGGCCGTTCTCCTGGCGCGCGACCGGTTCGCCGTCGCGGTGGACGGTTCCCGCGTGCCCGTCCGCGCCGACACCCTGTGCCTGCACAGCGACACGCCGGGGGCGGCCGAGATCGCGCGGCGCATCCACGAGCGTTTCCGGGCCGAGGGAATTCGCATCGCTCCGCTGGAGACGGGCCGCGTCAGCCGGCACGAGGGGTTTCTGATTCCGCCGGGTTGATCGGCGGAATGGAGCGGGCACAGACAATGCATCAGGAGAACGCATGAGCGCGGAGCAGACTGAAATTCCCGACGAGGAATCCGAAAGGAGCTGGGGGGAGCGGATCGCCGACGTCGCCGAGGTCTGGCGGGCGCTGGCGCGGACTCGCCTGGCGATCTTCCGGGAGGAGCTCTCGGAGAAGCTGGCGTTCGTTCTCAAGGGCGCGGTCTCCATCGCGATCGCCGCGTTCCTGGCGGCCGGCGCGCTGTTGCTCCTGGCCGCGTTTCTGGCGGTGCTGCTCGCGCAGGTCCTGGGCAACGTGGCGCTGGGCATCCTCGCGACGTTTCTCCTGTTTGGAATCGGAGCCGGAGTCGCCGCGATCATGGGGTGGAAGGCATTGACCCGCGTGCGGCCGCTCGAGTTCCCGGTGGCTCGCGACGAGCTGTCCCGCGACTGGGAGGCCGTCCGCGTCGCGTTGTCGCCCGACGTGGCGTCCCCCGGCGGTGACCCCGGCCCTTACGATCAGCCGGTTCCGACCGGGCAAGGCCCGGGTGCGCCAAAAAAAACGGAGGCTCTGGAAGACATGGAAGAGCGCTATCGGGCAGGTGCGGAATGAAAGATCGCAGCGAGCGTTTGGCTCTGCTCCGGCGCCGCGCCGCCGCCGAGCGGGCGGATCTGGCGGCCTCCGTGGGTGACCTGCGGTCCGATGTCGCCGCGTTCCGGTCGCGGTGGCGCTTCGCGGGGTGGGCCGCGTCGGCCGCCGCCGCCGCCGCCGCCGCGGGCTGGAAGCTTTTCGGCCGCAACTCGCTCGCGGCCAAGGCCGGGCGGGTCGCTTCGGCCGCGTCCCTGCTGATGGGAGTCGGCCGCGGCCTCTGGCGCCTCCGCCGCTTTATCTGAGCGGCCGGGACCCCGCGACCTGCATCACGCGCGCGGCGATCTCGGCGTACGCCTTCGCGTTGGGGTGATAGCGGTCGGCGGCCAGCCGGTCCGGACGGCCGTAGAACAGATCGAACGTCGGAACGACGTAGACGTTGGGAAACGCCAGGGCGGTCTCCTGCAGCAGCGTGTTCCACTGGACGATCACGGAGGCTCCGATCCGGCCGGGGCCCGTCTGCTGGCCGAACGGATCGTACAGGCCCAGGACGCAGATCGTGGCCGTCGGGTTCGCCTCCCGCAGGGTCTCCAGGATTCGCCGGAGGTTCTCCACGTAGCGGCCGCGCGCCGCGGCAACGGCGTCGGCGATCTCCGCCGTCGAGTCGGACCCGCGGGTCACGCCGTGCGAGAGGTCGTTGGCGCCGGCGGAGACCAGAATCAGTGAGGCGCCGGCGGCGAGCGCGCGCACGTTGGGAGTGTCGACGAGGGCGCGGACCTCGGGAGACTCCATCCCGTTGACCCCGATGTTCGTGATCTGCGCGGCGGAGCCGGCCTTGCGAAACGCCTCGAGCACGCCGACGGCGAACCCCTTGCCCGTCTCGTCGCCGGTTCCCTTGGCCAGCGAGTCGCCGACAACCAGAATCCGGAGCGATCCGTTCCGCGGCGGCCGGGCGGTCGCCGGCTGCTCCGGCGGGGGAGGAGGATCCCCGATCGGCTCCCCGATCGAGCCGCGCAGCGCCAGAACGAATCCGACGCCGAAGAGAACCGCGGCGGCCAGACCCGTCAGGAGCGGAGCGGTCCAAAGCCAAAAACGCGACAGGCGAATGGCCATGCGAGCTCGGATGATACGTTCAATCGCGTGAGAGGCCCTCGCCGGACTCGGAGACCGGATCGCCGCGGAGGCCGCCGTGTCTGAGGCCGCCGAGGTCGTCCTCTCCGCGGAGAATCTGACCAAGCGATTCGGACGCCGCGAGGCGGTCGCCGACGTGTCCTTCGACGTTCAACCGGGGGAAGTCTTCGGCTTCCTGGGACCGAACGGGGCCGGCAAGACGACCACCATTCGGATGCTCGTCGGTCTGGCTCGGCCGGACCGGGGCCGCGTCCGGATCCGCGGCCTCGATGTCGCGCGCAATTTCGAAAAGGCCATGGCGCACGTGGGGTGCATCGTGGAATCGCCCGATCTGTACCGTTACCTGACGGGGCGCGAGAACCTGCGGCACTTCGCGCGCATGCTTCCGGGCAACGCGGCCGCACGCATCGACGAGCTCGCGAGCCTGGTTCAGTTGTCCGAGCGCCTGGACGAGCGGGTCTCCACGTATTCGCTGGGCATGCGCCAGCGGCTGGGCATCGCGCAGGCCCTGTTGGGCAATCCCGACGTGCTCATCCTGGATGAGCCCGCCAACGGGCTGGATCCGGCGGGCATCCGGGAGATCCGCCGGCTGGTGCGGTATCTGGCCGTGGAGCGCGGCATGTCGGTCTTCGTCTCCAGCCACCTGCTCTCGGAGATCGAGCTGATGTGCGACCGCGTCGCGATCATCCATCGCGGACGCACCCTGGTTTCCGGTCCGGTCCGGGAGCTGCTGGACCGCGTGGCGTCGGATCACGTGCGGGTGACGGCGCGCCCGGTCTCCCGAGCCCGCGAGCTGCTCGCCGCGTTCGGATCCGCCGAGGCGGTGGACTCCGCGGGCGAAGGTGTCGTGACCGCGAAGATTCCAAAAGAGAAGGTTCCGTCGGCTCTGGCGGCTCTGTCCGCGGCCGGGGTCGACGTGTATTCCGTGGAGAGGCCCCTGTCCTCTCTGGAGGAAGTGTTTCTGCAAATTACCGGAGGCGAGACCGTATGAGATTCGCGGCGCTGACGGAGAACGAGGTCTTGAAGATCGCCAAGCAGCGGCGGTACCGCGTGGTCGTTCTGATTCTGGTCGCGCTCATCGCGCTGATCGTCTACGCGCAGTCGCGGAGCCGGGAGCGCTTCGTCGCCGGAAAGGACTGGCGCGTCGAGACCCAGGAACGCATGGCGCGCATCCAGAACTGGCTCCGCGATGGCCGGATGCCCGACTCCTCGCGGCGCTGGGCGCGTTTCGAAGTCGGCCGGCTCCAATACCATCTGGATCGGGGCATCAACCCGGACGCGGTCTCGGGTCCTCTGTTTGCCCGGGGCTTCGCGAATGCCTCCAGCTATCTGCTGCTTCCCCTCTTGGCGATCGTCTTCGCCTCCGACATCGTGTCCGCGGAGTTCGCGCAGGGGACGATCAAGCTGCTCCTGACGCGGCCCGTCGGGCGGGCCTGGATCTTGGCGTCCAAGCTCGCGGCCCTGATGTTGTCGATCACCCTGACGGTTCTGCTGGGTGGAATCGTGGCGTATCTGTTCGGAGGCATGGCGTATGGATACGGCGGATGGGCCGCGCCGGTGCTCACGGGATTCCGCGCCGGCGGCGACAGCTTCGATCCCTCCACGGTGCGCTCGATCGAGCTGTGGAAGGACACGATCCTCGCCTACGGCCTGGCGTGGTTCGCCACGCTGTGCGTCGGCGCGATCGCGCTGTTGACCTCGGTGATCCTGCGCTCGACGGCCGCCGCCATGGGGACGATGCTCGCGGCGCTGATCGCGGGGACGATCCTGCCGCGCCTGGCCTC
>JBDTXY010000030.1:0-14110 GCA_040005945.1 Acidobacteriota bacterium | reverse complement strand
CCCGTGCCGTCGTGGTGGAACTGGTAGACACGTACGTTTGAGGGGCGTATGGGGCAACCCATGCCGGTTCGAGTCCGGCCGACGGCACCAATAAGTCTCGCCCGACCGTAAACCTCTCCCCTCCGGCGGGCGTCGGATCGGCAGGGAGGGTCGCATGAACCGACGTCTCATTTTTGCCGCCTCGATTGCCCTTTTGCTGATTCTGGCCGCGCCCGCGCGGGCGGCCTATTCGCCGGCCACCACCAACGGCTGGTTCATCACCTCCGGACACGTCCTGGGCGGTGGGCTGTTCCAGACCGACATCTGGCTCTTCAACCCGGACGCGGCGCAGGACGTCACGGTCACGCTGATCTTCCACCCGGCCGTCACCAGCGGAGCCGGGGCGGGCGCCCCGATCTCCTCGGCGCCGATCTTGCTCGCCGCGCGGGAAACGCGTTTCTTCAGCGACATCACGCTCGCGACGGTCCCGGCGGGCGACGGCGTCGTGGGATCCCTCGAGTGGCAGTCGAGCGCGCCGATCATGGGGTTCGGCCGCATCTACACGTTCACGTCGACCGCCACCTTCGGATTCGACTTGCCGGCGATCCCTCAGTCGGAATCCATGACGGCCAAGGTCTCCGCTTCCGACAGCGCCAACGTCCTGCAGATGTACGGGATGAATTCCGGGGACGTGAATTTCCGGACGAACTTGGACATCACCAATACCTCGACCGTGGCCCTTCCCGTGGAGGTCAAGGTCATCGACCCCACGACCGGAGTGGTCTACGGCGGAACGCTGTCGTACAGCATCGCGCCGGGCTCGCTCTTTCGACTCCTGGGGATCCTGGATACCGTCGGCGCGCCGTTGATCGACGGCTTGCGCATCACCGTCGGAGTCAGGGAAGGCACGTCGATTCCCGCCGGCGGCGCTCTGGCTTCCGCGTACACCCTGGACAACCGGACTCAGGACGCGTTTGCCTTCGTGGGCCAGCGGCAGAGCAGCGCGATCGTGCCCGCCGAGATGTTGCCGCTCGACGTCAAGCCGTAACGCGCAGACCAGAAACCGCGTCTTACGGCACCGGATCCTTGCCGCCCTTCGCCCACGGGTGACAGCGGAGGATCCGTCCGGCGGCCAGCGCAAACCCGCGCGGCGAGCCATACCGTGCGATGGCCTCGCGCCCATAGGCCGAGCAGGTCGGCTCGAAGCGGCATCGCACGATGCCGCTGCGGGCGAGCGCGGGCGACACGGTCGCGCGGTAGAGGTCGATGGCGGTCACGGTCAGCCGCGCGCCAAATTGGACGGGCACCGGACGCAGCGCATCGCCCACCGCGAAGCCCAGAAGGGCGGCCAGAACCGGTCCCGCCAGCGACGACCGGCGGGCGGACCGGGGGTCCCGGCTACGCGGATCCGCTGAGTCGGCTGGCACGGCGGGAGATCCCCGGGATCATGAGCCTCTGTCCCTCCAACGCCTTCACCATGGCGAGGATGGCGATGGACACATAGAGGATCGAAACGATCACCATCGCGATCGCGTAGAGGCAGGAGAGCGACGGCACGGCGATTCCGATCAGCGTCGCGACCAGCGCCGTGGCGGCCACCGCCAGAAAGAGCAAGAGCCCGTTGCGCGCGTGCCAGCGCACTTCGGGATCGCGCTTCTCCAGCGCCAGGGGGAGCAGTCCGAGAATCGGCAGGTAGGCGAGGACGAGCAGCCACGGACGCGTCGGGGAAACGCCCTCGGCGGTCATGGGGGGACGATATCAGCTAGTTCGTCTTGAGACGGATCGTGCCGTTGACGGTCTCGCAGTGCAGGGTCTCGGTGCCGCCGTTGTAGACGCCGCGGGCCTCCTTGGGCCCGAACTTGCCTTCCACCGTCAGGTCGAAATCCCCTTCGATGCGCCCGTTGACGGTCTCCAAGTCGTAGCGCACCGAGGAGGCCTTTTCGAACGCCACGTCGATCGATCCGTTGACGGTCTCGATGCGGCTTTTCTTGAACGGTCCCCGGAACGCCAGCCGCACCGAGCCATTGACGGTCGAGGCGCTGGTGGGACCCCCGATGTTGGCGAGCTCGATGGATCCGTTGACGGCGTCGCCCGTCAGAGAGCCCGTGAAGCCGGTGGCCGTGAGCCGGCCGTTGCAGGTCTCGAAATGGACCTCGGTGCGAGCCGGAATCCGGAGCTCGTAGTCCACGTGGGCGCCGGAGCCGCCAAAGTCGAGAAACCCGAAGAGGCGCCGCCGCTTGGGATTGACCGTCTCGACCCGAATCGTGTCTCCCACCTTCAGGACACGGATTTCGGTCAGCCGCAGCGTTTCCTCGGCGCGGCCTCCCTCGGCCCGTTTCAAAGCGTGGACCTTGAAGTAGGGCCTGTCCCACGCGGAGGCCTCGATGTGGCCGTTGACGTTCTCGACAGAGATCTTGACGATCCCCTCCATCGAGTACGCCTTGTCGAAGACTTCCTCCTGGCTGCCGGCCATCAGGGGCGCAGCCAGCAACGCAAGCATCAGAGCGACAGAGGCCTTTCGCATATATGGTCCGAACTCTACTAACGGAGATCCGGTCAAAAGGTTCACCGCCAGTTCTCGCATGCCCGCCCGAGAGCTCATCGAACTCTCATGTTATCCGCAAGATACGAATTCCGGCTGCCCTATCGCATCGGCGGGTGCCCTCCCCGTCTCGCAGGACCGGCCAGGCGTCGACGAGGTTCCAGCCCGGGATCAGCAGAAGGAGGTTGCGGCGGATCGAGCCCCATGCGCCCGGGGGCCCTCCGTCCGTGCGCCGCGCCTCCAGGCCCAGCCAGCGCCGCGCGCGACCGCCTCGGGCGTCGCGGAGGAGAAAAGCGGCCAGGGCCGCCGCGGCCAGGGCGCCCCAGAGCCACGGGATCAGGGGGCGAGCCACGGGCAGCAGCCGCCATATGGCGAGGGTCGCGGCGAGCCCCAAGAGGTCGGCAGGTGCGGCGCAGACGAGCAGGTCCAGAAAGAGCGCGAGAAGGCGAGTCCGGCGCATATAGAGTTAGAGACGATTGTGAGTGGGGAATTGTGAATTGTGAACGGGTAAGTGATGGGCAGCCACATGACGGATTCTCAACGTTCCATTCTCGACTCGCAATCGCTGGCTGACTGCCACCTTCACTTCGAGGGATGTCTTCCTTCGGCGCAAATCGCGCGTCTGGCCGCCCGTTCCGGCCACCCGTTCGCCAACGCGTCCGCCTTCGAGTCCGCGCGCCGGTCCATCCGCGACCCGCAGAGCTTCCTCCTCCTCTATGCCGAGGTCTCCCGCTTGTTCCGGGGACCCGAGGATTACGTGGAGGCGGCGCTGGCCGTGGCGCGCTCCCTGGCCGACGACGGCCTGCGCTACGCCGAGATCTATGTCTCGCCCGAGATCTTCTCGCGGATCGGCCTGGACGCGGGCGCATGCCTGCAGGCGATCGACGCGGGGTTTGCCGAGTCGCTCGAGGCGCACGGGATCCTATGCCGCATTCTCTTGGACGGCGTGAGGCACTGGGGGCCGGAGTCCGCCGATCGGGTCCTGGATCTGTACGAACGGGTCCGGCTGCCGTCGATCGTGGGGTTCGGCCTCGGCGGCGACGAACAGGCGGCCCCGGCCGCCGCGTTCGCCGGAGTGTATTTGCGCGCGCGCTCGCTGGGCCTGCGTACGTCGGTTCACGCGGGCGAGTGGGCGGGAGCGGATTCGGTTCGCGAAGTGCTCGACCTGTTGCGGCCCGACCGTTTGGACCACGGCATCTCGGCGGCGCAGGATCCCCACCTGATGCAGCGCCTGGCCGAGGAGGACACGATTCTGTGCGTGGCGCCGACGAGCAATCTGCGCACCGGCGCCGTTGCTCACGTCACGGCCCATCCGCTGCGGAAACTGCTCGACGCGGGCGTGCGCGTCACGCTCTCGGCGGACGATCCGATTCTCTTCGGCACGACCACGAAGGCCGAGTACGGTTTCGCGCGCGAGAAGCTGGGCCTGACCGACGAGGAGCTCCGCAAGCTCGCGGGAAACGCATGGCACGCCGCCTTCTGCACCCGGGAGGAGCGCGAGGCGGGGCTGAGGGGGAATTTGTGAATTGGGAATTGTGAATTGTGAATAGGGCTGAAGGTTTGCTGATTCGCGAGTTCACAACTCGCAATTCACCATTGACAATTCGTCACTCTCGCCTCCTCGAGCTCTCGCCCCCCAGCGTCTTCTCGTACAGCGCGCGATAGCGCCCGACCATGGCCTGGGTCGGGAATACTTGCTCGGCCCGGCCCCGGCACTCCGCCGAGAATCGCCTCCACATGGCATCGTCGCGGAGCAGCTCCAGCGCGGCCTTCGCCATCCCCTCCACGTCCCCCACGGGCCGCAGGGCGCCGCATTTCCCGTCTTCGACGACCTCCGGCAATCCGCCGGCGGCGGTTCCGATGACGGGGACCCCGCAGGCCATCGCCTCCAATGCCGCCAGGCCGAAGGACTCGGCGTCGGAGGGCAACAGCATCAGCCGCGCGGCAGGCAGGATCGTCTCGACGGCCGCCACGTTTCCCAGGAATGTCGCGCGGTCCTCGAATCCCCCTTTGCGCGCCAGGCGCTCGGCCAGCGAGCGGTCCGGGCCGTCGCCGATCATCAGCAGGCGCGCCGGGATTTCGCGGCGGATCGCGTCGAAGATCGCCAGGACGTCGGCGATGCGCTTGACCGGCCGGAAGTTCGACAGGTGCACGATGAGCGCCTCGCCGTCGCGCGCCAGACCCCGGGCAAAGGGAGAAGCGCCGTCGGGACGGTATTGCTGCGTGTCGATGAAGTTGGGAATGACCTCGATGGAGCGCCGCACGCCGAACTCCCGAATGGTGACCTCGCGCAAGTAGCTGGAGACCGCGGTCACGGCGTCGCTCTTCTCGATGCCCCAGCGTGTGATCGGCAGGTAGGAACGGTCTTGTCCCACGATCGTGATGTCGGTCCCGTGGAGCGTCGTGACGACCTTGAGCGGCACGCCGTTGCCGTTGCCCATCTCGCGCGCCAGGATCGCCGAGATCGCGTGCGGCAGCGCGTAGTGAACGTGGAGCAGATCCAGGTGCGCCCGGGCCGCGACCTCGGCCATCTTCGTGGCCAGCGCGAGGGTGTACGGCGGCGACACGAAGAGCGGATACGACGGCGCCACGACTTCGTGAAAGTGAACGCGCTCGCGCGGCAGGTCCAGGCGCGAGGGCAGCGCGTAGGAGATGAAGTGGACCTCGTCGCCGCGGTCGGCCAGCGCGATCCCGAGCTCCGTCGCGACGACGCCGCTGCCGCCGAACGTGGGATAGCAGGTGATGCCGATCTTCATGGAGTCAGAACCCGGGCTCGAATCCCGAGAATGCCTGGACGAGGTCGTCGATGCGGGGCGGGAAGCGCGACTTGAATCCCTCCGCGAACTCGACGCCGATCATCGCGCCGAAGTGGCGGGCGCGCGACTCGAGCATCGTGAGGAAGCTCTCCTGCGACAACTTCGTCTGCGGCTCGGCGGAGCCGGGGTCGTGAAGCTGGCTGGCGAAGGCCCGCATCGCCGCGCGCCGGATCTCGATGACCGCGGTCACGTCGACCACGAAGTCGGGCTCCTGCACCTCGAAGGTGGAGAAGTAGATGGTCTGCTGCGGCCGGTGCGCGGGATGTCCCGTCTCGAGCTTGCGCAGGCCGGCGTAGTAGGCGGCGTCCGTGACGATCTCGCCCGCCCGGCGGTGGTCCGGGTGGCGGTCGTCGGGGTAGGGCGTCAGGATCAGGCGCGGCTTCTCGCGGCGGATCATTTCGATGACCGCGAGCTCCTGCTCCCGGTCCTTCCGCAGGCCGCCGTCTCCCAAGTCGAGCGCCTCGCGAAACTCGGCGCCCAGGATCTGGGCCGCGCGCTGGGCCTCCGCGGCGCGGATCTGCGGCGTGCCGCGCGTGCCCATCTCGCCGCGCGTCAAGTCCACGATGCCGAAGCGGTAGCCGCGCGCCTTCAACGATGCGAGTGTGCCGCCGCACGTCAGCTCGACGTCGTCGGGGTGCGCGGCGATGGCGAGGACGTCAACCGCCAAGCCGGTCTCCCGTCTGCGCCAGGTCGACGTCCACGACGGCCGCTCCCGCTGGCCCGCTTCCGGCCACTTCCCGCAGCCCCGCGAGCACTTCCTCTCGGCCGAAGGCCAGCATCGCCGACAGCGGCGGATAGAGCCGTTCGGCGGGCGTGCCTCCGACGACGGGAAGCAGCGCGCGCTCCAGACGCTTGGAGCGGTTCGCGGCCACGTCTCCCTGGCGCTGCGCCGACTTGCGGGCGCGGTCGGCGAGCTGCTCGAACTGGTGCGCGATCTTCTTGGAGGCGTTTTCCAGCGCGCCGACCAGCGAGGCGTCCAGGCTTTGAAGCCCCGGGGTCAGGGCCGACAGGCCTCGCTCGGTCTCCTGGGCCAGCCGAGCCAGCGCGTCGGCCTGCGGCACGGCGACGGAGGCGGCGGTGAAGGGCTGCAGCAGCTCCGCCTCCGGAATCTGGAGCTGCTCGGCCAGCCGGCGTTCGGAGGGGCCGCGCACGACCACGTGGGTGCGCGGCATCAGGACGGGCCGCGGGATGCCGAAGAGCGGAAACAGAGGCAGGCTCTGCGCGTGGTACGCGATCTCCGCCGCACCGAGGACGCTGACGGCCATGGGGATGAGATACGACTTGAGGGCGGGTCGGGTTATGACGTCCGCCGACGGCCAGGCCTCTCCGGACTCGACCCGCGCGGAGGCGGCTTCGAGGTCCGTGACCCGGCGCCGGCCTCCCGCGTCGATCGTGAAGAACGAGAAGTCCTCGGGCAGGGGCGCCGGAATCGCCTTTCCTTCCGCCCGGAGCGCATCCGCCGTCTCCGCCAGGATCCGGCGCAGATCCGCCGCTTGCCGCACCGCCTCGCGGAAGAGCGCAACGGTCGGCTGCCGCACCGGCTCGGTGAGCGGATCGATGAACAGCAGCGGACCCGGCGCGACCAAATCGAGCATCGTCTCGATGAACGCGTCTCCGTAGGAAACGCCCGGAGCGCTGCGGCGCGCGAACGCCTCCAAGACGGCCTGCGCTTGATCCGTCTTCGCGTCGGCGTGGAACGCATCGACGATGCCCCCGATGCCCTCCGGGATGGGCAGCCGGCCCACCGGCTGCCGGTTCTGACGGTCGGCGCCCTCGAGGATGAGGATCTCCGGGCCGTCGGGGCCCGGCTTCGCGGTGCGCGCGACCTCCTGCAAGTCGTGGTCGTCGGTCAGCGCCCAGAAGACCGCGACCGCCGGAATACCCCGCTCCGTCAGCTCCCGCGCGTAGTGCACGGCGTCGAGCGCCTTCATCAGCGTGAAGAGCGGACCGGTGAAGAGTCCCACCTGGTGCCCCGTGGACACCGCGACGGCGCGGCCCGCCGCGAGCTCCTGAGCCCATCTCTCGGATTCGGCGCCGCGCGCGCGGAAAGCCGAGGCGGGAATGCGAGCCGGGCGTCCCGCCGCCAGCAACTCGCGGCCACGCGCCGCGCACGCATCCAGGGTCGGCGGGTCCGGAAAGAACCGCGGGAGTCCCTTGAGGAAATCCAGGAACAGTGGAGCCAGGCCCGGGTACCGCGCGTAAGGAATCATGCCGCGGGTCTGCGCTTTCGGGCCAGCGCGATCAGGCGCGGCGAATCGGGCCCGACCGGCCCGGCGTCGAAGTCTCCCCACGTCGCTTCGATCCGCAGCCCCGCGCCCTCCAGCAGGGCGACCAGCTCCGCGCACGTGTAGGCCCGCACGCTCTCGCGAAAGATCTCGATCGAGCCGGCTCGCCGCACCTCGATCTCTTTTTCCAGGCGCGCGGACTGCGCGTTCCACCACCGGCGAATGCGGTACTCCCGGTCGCCGCACGAGCGGCGCTCCTCGGGAACCAGGCGCGCCAGGGCCGAATCGCGCCCGAAGGTGTCGCATAAGAACGCACCGCCGTTGGCGAGCACGCGCTCGATCTCGGCGACCACCGCAAGGTTCTCCTGCTCCCCCAGGAAATAACCGAAGCTCGTGAAGAAGTTGACCACCGCCCGGAAGCTCCCGTCCGCAAACGGCAGCGCGCGCATGTCGCCGCGGACCAGCGGCAGACTCGGGTTGCGGCGCCGCGCTAAGTCCAGGAGCGGCGCCGAGTAGTCCAGCCCGACGGGAGCACATCCGGTCTCGGCCAGCGGCAGGGAGTGGCGTCCGGATCCGCAGCAGAGATCCAGCATCGGCGTCGGGTGCTCCGGAAGGTGGGCCAGCGCGAACGCCGCTTCCCGCCGCGCCGATGCGACGTCGCGGTGGGGGTAGAGGTCGAGGTATTCCTCGCCGAACCACGACTCCCACCACGTCATGGCGGGCGATTATGGCAGAGGGGTCGGCTCAAGTTAGAGTTGCGCGGTGCAACACCTCGCGTTCGGGCTCGCCGCGCTTCTCCTGGCCCCGCAACGCCCGACCCCGACGCCGACCGCGGCCCCGGCGGCGGCCGCCGTGCCGCTCAAGGTGCGCGCGCGCAAGGAGCGCGTGGACCGATACCTGCTGCCCTCGCTGCGCCGCGCCTCCGTCGACGCCTGGCTCGTCGTCACCCGCGAGGGCTCCGTCGACCCGGTCGCCTTCGACGTCGCCGCCGAGCATGCGGTGGGCCGCGCCGCGTGCCTCTTCCTGGATCGGGGCGACCACCTCGAGAGCGTCGCGATCGTCGCCAGCTTCGACACCGACGCGTTCCAGAAATCCGGGCTCTATGCGCGCGTGGTGCCGTACGGAAAAGAGGGCGCGGGTCCGGGGCTCAAGGCGGAGATCGAGAAGTTCTCGCCCAAGGCGATCGCCGTGGACCAGTCGCGAGACGCGCCGCTGGCCGACGGCCTGACGGCGGGAAACCTCCAGTGGATTCGGGACGCCGTGGGCGCGGACTTTGCCAAGCGGCTGGTGTCGGCCGAAGGGTTCCTGGTTTCGTTCCGCAGCCGCAAGACACCCGCGGAGATCGTCCAGATGCGGAGCGTGATCCAGAAGACCGAACAGATCCTGGCGCAGGCGCTGTCTCCCGCCGTGATCGTGCCCGGAAAGACCACGGAAAAGGACGTCGCGGACTTCATCCGAAAACGCCGCCGCGAGATGGGGCTGACGTCCTCCTGGGCCGAAGACCAGGACCCCAACGTGATGGCCGGCTTGGTGCGCGGGCACTCCGCGGCCTCGGACACGGTGATCCAGCCCGGCGGCATCGTGCGGATCGACGCCGGAGCGGATGAGTACGGCTACAAGTCGGACATCCAACGGATGGCGTATGTGCTGCGCGCCGGCGAGAAGGAAGCCCCGCCGGAAGTGCAAAAGGCCTTCGACACGGTCAAGGCGGCCAACCGCGCGGCCTCGTCCGCGTTGAAGCCCGGGGCGACCGGGACTGCGGTCGATTCCGCGGGGCGCAAGGTCATCACGGATGCGGGCTATCCCGAGTTCGTGCACGCCACCGGGCACCCCATCGGCATCTTCACGCACGATCTGGGACCGATGCTCGCGCCCGACTGGCCCGACCGCTACGGGAAGCTGGGCGCCTACGTCATCGAGAAGGATCAGACCTTCGCCGTCGAACCGTCACTGGAAGTCGAGCTTCCGTGGATGATGGGCGGCAAGGTTGGGTTCGGGCTCGAGGAAGACTACGTCGTCGTCGAAGGCGCCAGCCAACCGTTGGGAAACCCCCAGGAATCGCTCATTCTGATCCCGAGCGGACCCGCCCCATGAACCGGCGGCCCGGGCTTCTCGCGGGCGTGATGATCGTCACGCTCGCGTGCGGCGGGGGCCTCGAGACGGTCTCGAAGGACGGGTACCGGGCCATCGTGTCCTTCTCCAAGGAAAAGCAATTTCCGATCGCGGTGCGCGGCGAGTCGCAGCGCGTCGAAGCCGTCGTGCAGGGCTCGCCGCTGATCAAGGTCATGCGCCCGGACTTGAAGAAGATGTGGCAGATCCGGCCCAAGACCAAGCGCGTGATGGAATCGGTTTGGCAACCGACGGACGAGATCGTGCCGGGCTACCCGCTGGCCCCGCGGTTCGACCCGCAGGCGTACGCGGACCGCTTCGGCGGGCAGACCCGGAAGATCTCGGACGCCGCGCACGGGCTCCATCCATGCGACCGCTGGGAAACGCACCTGCCTTCCGGCGACATCGTCACGATCTGGGCGGCGAGAGACCTGGAGGGGCTCGTCGTTCGAATCGAGCACGCCAAGAAGGACGCGGCCGGCGAATACCAGATCGCCACGGCGACGGAGCTGCTCGACGTGCGCACGGGGGCGGATGTGGATCTGTTCGAGGCGCCGAAGGGCTACAGCAGGGTCAGCAGCTATGAGGAGCTGTTTCGCTAGCTATCGGCTATCAGCTGTCAGCCGACAGCTCCTCCTACGCCGCGAGCCTCTGCTCGCCCTCCGTCGGCTGCAACGGCGAGAAATCCCGAAACAGGATGTGGTCGTAGAAGTAGTGGACGAGCAGGAAGGAAAGCGTCACCGCGTAGTAGCTCTTGTCCTGCGGGAAGTTGAGACCCTTCCAGAGGAAGAGATAGATCACGCCCGCCGAGAACGTCGCGCCGATCATGGTCAGGTAAAACATCCGCGTCTTCTGCTTCCCGGCCAGCGCGCGGACGAATCCCGTGCCGATCCGCCCGTTCTCCGCCTCGCGGCCCAGGATGAACCACGTCAGCGCGAGGTACTGCAGCGAGTGCCAGGTGTTGAATCCCTGAAATGACACGTCCAGGTTGTCGAAGATGGGGACCACGAAGGCCATCGCCACCGTCATCGTCATGAACAGCAGCCGCGGCCAGCTGGTCTCGCCACGCCGAATCTCGCCGAACGTCCGCGCGACGTAAATGAGGAAAAACGCCGCGTAGCCCAGAGTAAACGCGACGGGAACCCAGCGGTGTTTCAGAAAATCGGGAAAGAACAGCACGCTGGAACCCAGGGCGAATCGGCCCTCGACGAACTTGTACATGGCCATCATGTACAGGGCGCCCAGAATCAATCCGCCGTCCAGCCAACGGTCGATCACCCGCAGCGGAGCCCCCGCGCGCATGCGGTAGGTCTCGGAGATGTACTGGGCCTGGTGTGTGACGTGGATCGACGCCCAGAGGAAGAACCCGGTCAAGAGCACGATGAAGGCGTACATGGAGCCGAGGACCACCAGCGTCGGAATCACGACCAGCGGCAGGTAGACCAGAATCGGGTGCCGCCGCCGGAAGCGGGGCTCCAATGCCGTCCTCAAATAGGTCGAGTACATGTGCGGCCCGCCCACCAGCACGGTCACGGCCAGGCCGACCACGAGGCTCGAGGTCGCTCCCGACACCCCCAGACGCTGGAGCAGCCCGTATGAAAGGTACGGAAAGAACACCAGGGCGCCCGAAAGGGTCAGGAAGAACAAGTCGAATCGCTTGTCCCGGATCCAGAGGGCCGAATCCCCCCGGGAAGCCGCCGCGGCCGTGGACGACATCGAACCTCCCACCTCGAAACTGCCGAATCCTACCAGCGCCTGGGGATGTGTTGCATTCCCGTGCCGCCAGAAGAACATTAAGATTATCAGTCCCATGCTCCGTCTAGGACCCCTCGCAATCTCGCCCCCGCTGGTGCTTGCCCCCATGGCCGGCATCACGGACCACGTGTATCGGCTGATGCTGCGCCGGATCGGCGGGGTGGGGCTGGTGACGATGGAGTTCATCTCCTCGGAGGCCATCGTGCGGGGCAACGCCCGCCAGCTTCGGAAGATGGTCTTTTCCGACGAGGAGCGGCCCCTCTCGATCCAGATCTATGGCTCGGATCCCGAGCGCATGGCGGCGGCAGCCGACATCGTCGAGCAGCTGGCTCCCGATGTGTGCGACATCAACATGGGATGCCCCGCCAACAAGGTCCTCAAGGGTTGCGCGGGCGCGGCGCTGATGGGCGACCTGCCGCTGGCAAGGGGAATCGTCCGCGCGGTGAAGCGGCGGCTGTCAATCCCGTTGACCGTCAAGTTTCGCCTGGGGTTGGACGAGGGCCGCCTGAATTTCCTGGATCTGGGAAAAATGTGCGAGGACGAGGGCGTCGCCGCGGTGGCGATGCACGCGCGCACCGCGCGGCAGATGTACACGGGCCAGGCCGACCGGGAGCGCGTGGCGGAGCTCAAGCGCCATCTCGCGATTCCCGTGATCGGCAACGGCGACGTCGCGACAGCGGAGGACGCCCTGGATCTGTTCGCGCAGACCGGATGCGACGCGGTCATGATCGGCCGCGCCACGATGAAGAATCCCTGGATCTTCCGGCAGATCGCCGACCGCATGGCCGGACGCCCCGTCCGCGAGGCATCCATGGCCGAACGATGCGAGCTGATGCTGGCCCATTTCACGGCGATCGAGCGCACGGCCGCCGATCCCCGGGAAGCGCTGCACAAGCTGCGCACGATGACCGGCTGGTACACCAGCGGGCTCGCGCACGGGCGCGGGCTGCGGGTCCGAATCTCGGAGCTCTCGACGCCCTCGGATTTTCGCGAAGCCGTCACGGAATTCTTCGCCGGACTGGAGCTGGCCCAGGCGTCGTAAGGGCGCAGCGGCGGCCTTCGACCGGCTTTCGCGGGAATTCCGATGTGCCCTCCTCGGGTTCGTCCTCCCAGCATGAGATCGCGCCCAATCGTCTGGATTCTGACCGCGGCGATCGGCCTGTCCGCCGCGGGGGCTGACGCCCAGACCAAGCAGACCGAGCTTTCGACCGAAGCCGGCACGTTTCCTCTCTACGTCACCGCGGAGTATCTGGGCATGGCCGGCGTCAAGACCGTCGTGCGCATCCGCCTGCGCGCGCCCGAGCTCTCCATGGCCGCGGCCAAGCGCGGGCTGAGCTCCTTCTCGGGGCAGCTCAAGGGCAGCGTCCTGCGCCAGGACCAGGTGGTCGACTCCTTCCAGTATCCGGTGTCGGGCGAGGTCTCGGCGCACACGACCTTCCAATACGCCTTCCTCCGCGCGCTGGAGCCCGGCAACTACAAGCTCCAGCTCGCCCTGGCGGCCCCCGGCGGACGCGCACTGGGCGACGCGTCGATCGACCTTTCGGTCCCGGAGGTCGGGGCCCAGTTTTCTCCCGAGCAGGCTCCCTCGGAAGCGAGCACGCTTCCCGCGGCCGAAGCCATCGTCATCGCGGACGCGGCCGCGGGAGCCGCGACGCCGGGGGGAGCGTCCAAGCTCAAGATCCTCCCGCCGTCGCGCGAGGCCCCCATCGGCCTGCTGCGGCTGGAGGCGGCCATCGAGCCGCCCATCGTCAAGGTCGAGTTCTGGCTCGAAGACAAACTGCTCGTCCGGCGCGCCAAGCCGCCGTACTCCGTCGAGATCGACCTCGGGGAGGTGCCGCGGCGTCAGACGGTCCGCGCGGTCGGATACGACGCCAGCGGCAGGCTCATCGACGAAGACGCGTGGTCGATCAATCAGGGGGCGGCGCGGATCGCCGTGAAGATCCTGCCTCAGCCGGACGCGAATTCCGGCAAAGTGCGCGTCAAGATCGCCGTGCAATCGATCGCCGGCGGAGTCCCCAAGTCCCTCGAGCTGTTCCTGGATGAGAAGAAGCTCAAGACCTGGACCTCGCCGGAGGGTCCGTACGAGATCACGATCCCCTTCACCGACTACTCCCGGGGCAACTATCTCCGGGCAACGGCGATCTCCGATGACGGCCAGGAGGCCAACGACATCCGCTTCCTCAAGGGCCCCAACACGACGGTGGAGAGCGTCCGCGTGGACGTCGTGCAACTCCACATCTCGGCGCTGGACGACGCCAAGCATTTCGTCAAGGGGCTTTCGGAGAACGACTTTTCCATCCAGGAGGACGGGCGCCCCCAGAAGATCACCGGCTTCGAAGTGGCGGACAAGCTGCCGCTGACGATCGGCCTGGTGGTGGACGGCTCGGGCTCGATGGAAAAGTCGATGCCGTTCGTGCACGAGGCCTCCGCCGGGCTCTTCAAGGATCTGATTCGGGAGAAGGACAAGGGCTTCGTCATCGAGTTTCGCGAGCAGCCGCGGATGGTGCAGGACTTGACCGGCGAATCCAACGCGCTCCAGCGCGCCGCCCGCGAGCCCCAGGCCCGGGGCGCGACGGCCCTCTATGACTCGATCGTGCTGGGCCTCTACCAGTTCCGAACGCTGCAGGGCCGCAAGGCCCTCGTCGTGGTCACCGACGGCGCCGACAACCACTCCCACGTCGACT
>JBDTXY010000029.1:0-14145 GCA_040005945.1 Acidobacteriota bacterium | reverse complement strand
GCAGATCGATGACCTTGATGCCCGTCTCGAACATCTCGACGGAGGTCGCCTGCTCGTCGTAGGCGGGCGGCTCGCGATGGATCGGCCAACGCTCCTTCGCCTTCACGGGGCCCAGACCATCGATCGGGTCGCCGATCACGTTCAGGATCCGGCCCAGCGTCTCGCGCCCGACGGGCACGGAGATCGGCTGTCCCAGATCCACGGCCTTCATGCCGCGCACCATTCCGTCGGTCGCCTTCATCGCCACACACCGCACGACGCTCTCCCCGAGCTGCTGCGCCACCTCGACGATGACGTCGATGGGCTGCCCGGTCTCCTTGCCGTCATCCTGGACGTGGACCGCGTTGTAGATCGCGGGAAGCTTGCCTTCGGGGAACTCGATGTCCAAGACCGGTCCGATGATCGCGACGACTTTGCCGACGTTTTGGTCTGCCATGTGGATCCTTTCGGAGTTCTCAGTTCAGAACTGATCCCTGTGAACCGACAACTGATAACTACTCCAGCGCTGCTGCTCCCGAGACGATTTCGATGAGCTCCTTGGTAATGCGAGCCTGCCGGGCGCGGTTGTAGGTCAGCGTCAGCTTGTCGATCAGGTCCCCGGCGTTCTTGGAGGCCGAGTCCATCGCCGTCATCTTGGCGCCCATCTCCGCGGCGGCCGATTCGGCCAGCGCGCGGTAGACGGTGAACTCGAGGTAGCGCGGCAGAAGCTTCGCAAGGATCGTTGCCGCGTCGGGCTCGTAGATGTAGTCGACGCCCGGCCCCTCGGCCGACGGCGCCGCGGCCGCCTCGGGCGAGAGGGGCAGGAGTTTGGACGTGTGCACAACCTGGGACAGGATGGACCGGAACTCGTTGACGATGACGTAGACCGCGTCGATCCGGTCGGCGAGGAATTCCTCCGAGAGAAACGCCGCGATTTCCTTTGCGTTGGCGTACTGGAGAGTCGCGAAGATGCCCGAGTAGGTCTTCTCGGTCAGCGTGTACTTCCGGCGCCGCCAGAACTCGACGGCTTTCTTGCCGACCGGGAGGATGCGTATCTCTTTCCATTCCGGGTGCGCGGCCAGCAGCTGCAGGGTCGCCTTATTGACGTTGGTGTTGAAGGCGCCGGCCAAGCCCCGGTCGCCGGCGATCGTCATGACGATGACGCGCTTCTCCTCGCGGATCTCGAGCAAAGGATGGGCGACTTCCGCAGCGTGCGCCGCGACCTTGGCGAGTACGGCGGAGAGCAGCTTCGCGTAGGGACGCGCGCCGACCACCCGCTCCTGAGCGCGGCGCAGCTTGGCCGCCGCGACCATCTTCATGGCCTTGGTGATCTGCTGCGTGCTCTTGACCGAGCGCAGCCGCCGGCGGATGTCGACTAAGGAAGCCAATTAGCTCTCAGCTTTCAGCTCTCAGCCAAGAAAGGCTAAGCGTTGTCCTTGACGAACTGGCTCTTGAACTCGTCGATCGCCTTGGCCAGGGCGTCCTCGGTCGCCTTCTCGAGCTTTCCGGTGGCGACGATGGCCGACAGGATTTCCTGGTACTTGCTCTTCAGATGCTCGTGGAGCCCCGTCTCGAACTCCCGCACCGCCTCGACCTTGAGCGAGTCGTAATAGCCCTTGGTGCCCGCGTAGATCGAGACGATCTGGAGCTCGACGTCCATGGGCGCAAATTGCGGCTGCTTCAAGAGCTCGACCATGCGCTGGCCGCGCGCCAACTGGGCCTGGGAGGCCTTGTCCAGGTCCGAGCCGAACTGCGCAAAGGCCGCCAGGTTCCGGTACTGCGCCAGATCCAGCCGCAGCGTGCCGGCGACCTGTTTCATCGCCTTGATCTGGGCGTTGCCGCCGACGCGGGAGACCGAGATGCCCACGTTGACCGCCGGCCGCACACCCGAATAGAAGAGGTCGCTCTCCAAGTAGATCTGGCCGTCGGTGATCGAGATGACGTTGGTCGGGATGTAGGCCGAGACGTCGCTGGCCTGCGTCTCGATGATGGGCAGCGACGTCAGCGAGCCGCCTCCGTTCTTGTCGGAGAGCTTGGCCGCCCGCTCCAGCAAACGCGAGTGGAGGTAGAAGACGTCGCCCGGATACGCCTCGCGGCCCGGCGGCCGGCGCAGCAGGAGCGAGATCTCGCGGTACGCCGCCGCGTGCTTGGAGAGATCGTCGTAGATCGTCAGGGCGTGCTGCTTGTTGTAGAGGAACCACTCGCCCATCGCGCAGCCGGCGTACGGCGCCAGGTACAGCATTGGGGCGGGATCGGAAGCCGTCGCCGAGACGATGATCGTGTGCGCGAGGGCTCCGTTTTCTTCCAGCGTCTTGGCCACCTGCGCGACGGTCGATTTCTTCTGCCCGATGACGACGTAGATGCAGACGATGCCCTTGCCCTTCTGGTTGATGATCGTGTCCAGCGCGATCGCCGTCTTGCCGGTTTGCCGGTCGCCGATGATCAGCTCGCGCTGCCCGCGCCCGATCGGGATCATGGCGTCGATCGCTTTCAGACCCGTCTGCACCGGCTCCTTGACTCCCTGGCGGTCGATGACTCCGGGCGCGATGCGCTCGGTCGGATAAGACTCGGTCGATTGGATCGGGCCCTTGTCGTCGATCGGGCGGCCCAGCGCGTCGACCACGCGTCCCACCAGCCCGGGGCCCACGGGCACCTGGATGATCCGGCGCGTCCGGCGGACTTCCTGGCCCTCGCTGACCTGCTGCGCCTCGCCCAGCAGCACGACGCCGACCTGGTCCTGCTCCAGGTTCAAGGCCAGGCCGAAGATGTCGTGGCCGAAGTCCACCAACTCGCCCGCCATGACCTTGTCGAGGCCGTAGATGCGCGCGATGCCGTCGCCCACCGAGAGGACCGTGCCGACCTCGGCGACGTCGATCGCCTTCTCGTACCCGGCCAGCTGCTGTTTGAGGATCGCCGTGATTTCGTCGGTCTTGATTTCCATGTCAGGCCCCCGTTTTCCCTCTGGCTTCTTCCTGGAACCGGCGAATTTCGGTGGACGCGGACGCGTCGAAGATGTTGCTTCCCACGTGGGCCACGAAGCCCGCCAGGATCGTCGGATCCACTTCCACGTCCAGCCGCACCCGTCTTCCCAGCCGGCCGGCCAGCGCGTCCTCGATCGTCTTCTTCTCGTCTTCCCCGATGGGCATGGCGACGGTGACTCGGCCTTGGAGGATGCCGTGCCTGGCGTCGTTGGCCTCGCGGAGGCTTTTCAGGATCGACTCCGCGTCGAGCAGGCGGCGATTCTGGAGCATCACCTGGAAGAAACGCTGCCCGAACGCGTCCAGACCGACTCTCGCGGCCAGCTGCTGGACCGCCGCGAGCTTGGCGGGCGGCGGCACGGTGGGCGCCGCGAGAAACGCGCGCAACGTCGCGTTCTCGAGGATCGCGCGCGACAGCGAGCCGGCGCTCTCCAGAAAGCCGGCGATGTCGTACTGCGCGGGCGCCGTTTCCAGAAACGCGCGCGCGTAGGCAGGGGCGAAGGCGCTCATCGGCTGGCCTTCATCCGCGACACGCTCTCGGTCAAGAACTTCCGCCGATCTTCCTCCGTGACCTCGCGGGACACGATCTCCGAGGCGGCGGCGGAGGTTAAGTCCGCGGCGGCCTGCCGCAGCTGCGCCTTGGCGGCGGCCAACCGCCGCTCGATCTCTTCGCCGGTCTCCTGCCGCACGCGCTGCGCTTCTTCCTTCGCGCGCTGCGACAGGGCCGCGCGGGCGCTCTCGCCCTCGGCGATGCCCTGCCGGCGGATCTCCTCGATCTCGCGCTCCAGTCTCTCGGTCCGCTCGCGAATCTCGTGGGACAGCCGTTCCACTTCCGCCCTTTGCTTTTCGGCCTGCCGGCCTCGCTCCTCGATCTCCATCTGCCGCTTCCGGAAGGCCGCGGCCATCGGCTTGGCGACGGCGAAGGTCAGGACCGCGAGGAAGAGGACCAGGTTCAGGATCTGCCAGATCGGCAGCGGAATCCCCAAGAACTTGGCCGCGTGCTCGGTTTGCTCCTGGAGCAGAAACAGCGCAGCCGGGATCGCGGCCGGAAGGCAAAGCGAAAGGATCACGCGGCGAGCTTTCGCCCGAGGACCTTTTCGGCAAGCTCCCGGGCGAGGCCGCGCGCGCGTGCGGGCAACTCGGAGGCGGAGCGTGACGCCTGCGTTTCGATCTCGGCGCTCCCGCGCGCGATCGATTCCGTCGCCTCGATGCGGGCCTGGTTCAACTGCTGCTCCAGAACCGCCAGGCCCTGGGCGCGCAGGGCTTCCCGCGTCTTCAAGGCTTCTCGCCGCGCCGCCGCGAGCGCTTCCTGGCCGGCCGCCACGGCTTTTCCCAGTTTCTGGAGGCTCTCCGCATGGGACTTCTGAGCCTCCCGTTCGGCGGCCTCGCGCTCATCCAGAATCCCCGAAAGCGGGAGAAACAGGAATCGCTTCAGGATCCAGTAACTGATCCCGAAGGCAAGAATCACATACAGACTGGTGACGTTGGGTAGTTCGATCATGGAGATCCGCCTGCGACGAAACCGCGGATCAATAGCACAGGAGAGAGTCGCGAGTCGAGATCGCAAGAAGTCGCGCGATTCGCCCGCAACGCAGCCGAAGGGACGGCCACGGTCCGGGGCTCTCGCCTGCACACTGTAACTGGTTTATTTTCAATTATTTACGACTATCCGGCAGCGGCATCGCAACCAGCCTGGAGGCGGGCTCGGCCGTCATGTCGCAGGAGCCTTGAAAGTAGGCGCCTTCTTCGATCCGAAGCACCGGCGTTTGAAGATTCGCGCTCACGCGCGCGCGGGGATGCAGCTCGATGCGTTCGGCCGCGCGCACGGAGCCCTTCAGGGTGCCGTTGATGGAGACGCGATCCACGTGGATCTCCGCATCGACCTCCGCCGAATCTCCCAGGATCAGCTCGCTGCCGGCGGGAATTTTCCCCTCGAACTTTCCGTCGATGCGAAAGGTCTCCTCGAACGACAACTCCCCCTTGAGGTGGCTGCCCTTGTCCAGAAACCCGTTGAGCGTTGTGCCCTCACCGCGTGCTTTCATTTGACCTCCCGGACCAGAGCCCGTGTCATTGCTTCCCCGCCAGCTTCTCGTACAGCCCGACCAATTCCTCTTCCGATCCGAACGCGATCTCGATTTTCCCTCCGCGCCGCCGGCGGACAATCCGGACCCGGGTCTGGAGCCGCCGCGAGAGCTTCTCCTCGGCGTCCCGTGTAAAGGGATCGCGGCGCTTTTCGCGCGTGACTTTGTCCCCGATCGCCATGGACGCGACGCGCTTCTCCGTCTGGCGGACCGAAAGCGCTCGCCGCAGGATTTCCTCGGCGAGCCGCTCCTGATCATCCGCGGAAGAAAGCGCCGCCAGGGCCTTCGCGTGGCCACCGGATAAGGATCCGTTGCGGATCTTTTCCCGCACGTTCACTGGTAACTTTAGTATTCTCAATGAGTTAGCTATCGTCGCCCGGTCCTTTCCGACCCGGTCGGCGATTTTCTCCTGGGTCAGCTGAAACTCTTCCTTGAGCCGCGCATAGGCCTGCGCGGCCTCCAACGGATTGAGATCTTCTCTCTGGAGATTCTCGACCAAGGCCGCTTCCAGCATCTCCCGATCCGAGGCTTTCTCGCGCACGGTGACCGGCACTCGCTCGAGGCCGGCCAACGCCGCCGCCCTCCAACGCCTCTCCCCCGCGACGATCTCGAAGCCTTCTCCGCGGGAAACGACCACGATGGGCTGGACGATTCCTTGCTCCTTGATGGAGCTAGCCAGATCCGCAAGGGAGGAGTCGGAGAACTCGCGCCGCGGCTGAAATCGGGAGGGCCGCAATCTGCCGATGTCCACCTCGTTGGCGAAGGTTCCACGTGGAACCTCGTCTTTTCCGGGAAGAAGGGACGACAGCCCACGTCCCAGCACCGGTTTCCGAATGGTCATGAGGCCTGCCGCCTCTTCAGGAACTCCCTGCCCAGCGCCAGATAGGCCTCGGCCCCTTTGGACTTGATGTCGTAGGACAGGACGGGCTTCCCAAATGAAGGGGCTTCGCCCAACCGTACGTTCCTGGGGATCACGGTTTCGAATACTTTCTGCCCGAGGTGGCTCCGGATGTCCTCGACGACCTGCCGAGCGAGGTTAGTCCGCTCATCGAACATGGTCAAGACGATCCCTTCGATTCCCAACAATGGATTGAAAGAGTGTCGGATCCGGTCGATGGTCTCCAGAAGCTCCGTCAATCCTTCCAGCGCGAAGTACTCGGTCTGAATGGGCACGAGCACCGAGTCCGCGGCGGCCAGCGCATTGACTGTCAAGAGAGACAGGGAGGGCGGACAGTCGATGAAGATGTAGTCGTAGGCGCTTCTCACGCTGCCCAGGGAAAAGCGCAGCCGCGATTCCCGGTCCGGGTGCCCGACGAGCTCGATCTCGGCGCCCACCAGATCGCGCCCGGACGGGGCGATCCAGAGGTTCGCAACGCCCGTTTCGCGCACCGATCCGCTCATCTCCCCGGAAAGCAGGCCCCGATACGTCGTGGCGTCTTCGCGCTTGGAAAGCCCCAGGCCGGAGGTGGCGTTGGCTTGAGGATCCATGTCCAGCAGGAGCACTTTCTGGTCGAAAGCCGCCAGGGAAGCCGCCAGGTTGATCGCGGTCGTGGTCTTACCGACGCCGCCCTTTTGATTGGCAATCGCGACGATCCGGCTCATGCGGTCGGGATTATGGCCGTCAAGCAGCCGCCAGATCAGAAATTTTTGGGCCGAGACGCCTTCTCAGCTCCCTTCGGCCCATCGAGCGCGGCTCAAAGCCCATGTTCCACGTGGAACACGAGTGCTTATCGCAGCCGGTAGAGCGCGATCTTGCGCCGTTTTGAGCCTGGAATGGCAACGACGTTCTCCAGGCCGAACCGGCCGGAAATCTGTTGCGCCAGGGCTTCCGGTTGCGTTGTCCACGCCATGAGGGCCCCGGAGGGCCGGAGAAATGGGGCAGTCCCTAGCCAGCCCGAGGGGTCTCCGACGGCGCGGATCGTGGCGGAATCAAACGTCTGCCCGCCGACCTCCAACGCGCGGCTCTCGAGGACCGAGGTGCTGGCCAGTCCCATCACCCGGACCACGTGCCTCAGAAAGGCGGCTCTCTTCGCGCGCGGCTCGCACAGAGACAAGGAAAGGTCCGCCCGCGCGATCGCGATGGGAAGCCCCGGAAATCCCGCGCCCGATCC
The DNA here is from genome assembly GCA_040005945.1 of Acidobacteriota bacterium. Taxonomy (GTDB): domain Bacteria; phylum Acidobacteriota; class Thermoanaerobaculia; order UBA5066; family Gp7-AA6; genus DAHUXD01. Next base: position 6,996 of record JBDTXY010000029.1, on the reverse strand, counting down.
GATGTCGATAACCCGTTCGCCATGCGGAATTAGAGCCGCCCCCAGGACCGATTCCAGCGAATGCGCGACGAGCTCTTCTGCGCCCAGGGGTCCCGTCAGGTTCATCGTACGTCTCCACCGATCGAGCTCGGCGAGGTACACACCCAGTTGCGGCCACGAGTCCGAGGAAAGTGCGAAGTCTGGCGCCCTAAGGCGCAGCAGCTCCTCGAAGCCTTCCGGTTGGAGCGGCTCCTTGGCGGCGGGCGACATGGGCCGAGATTATCGCGACCGCCGCCGGGGTCACCCCCGGAATCCGGGACGCCTCGCCGACGGTCCCCGGTCTGTGCCGGAGGCACTTCTCCACGACTTCGTGTGAAAGGCCGGGGATGCCGGAGTAGACGAAGCCTTCCGGGATGCGGCGAGACTCGAATGGCTTGAGTCTCTCGACATGCTCCAGCTCGCGACGGATGTAACCATCGTACCGGACTCTCGTCAGGAGCATCGCGCGATCCTCGCGCGTGAGCCCCGCAACGGCGTCGGGAGACAGGCCAAAGACCTTATCCGCATCTAAGTCTTGACGCTGCAATAGCTTGAACAGGCTCGTAGGCTCTTCGATCGCGATCCCGAGGCTTTCCGCGAACCGGCCCAGGACTTCCTTGGATGGGTTGAAGATCGTGTCCCGAAGATTGCTCTGCGCGGCCTGGAGGCGCTCTTCCCCTCGCATCGCGGCCTCGTACTCCTGTTCGCTCAGCAAACCCACGCGGCGGCCATGCGGCGCCAGGCGCGCGAGCACGGTATCGACACCCAGTAAGAGCCGGTACTCCGCCCGCGAGGTGAAGAGCCGATAGGGCTCCTCCAAACCCTTCTTAGTCAGGTCGTCGATCATGACCGCCGCGTACGCTTCGGAGCGCTCGAGAACGAACGGCTCCTCGCCGCGCACCGAGCGGGAGGCGTTGATTCCCGCGCACAGCCCCTGAGCGGCCGCCTCTTCGTAGCCGGAGGTCCCGTTGATCTGCCCCGCCAAGAAGAGCCCCGGAATTTCCAGCGCCTCCAGCGCGAGGCTCAGCTGCTCGGGGAATACGAAGTCGTACTCCACGGCATATCCCGGGCGAATCATGCGCGCGCTCGAGAGCCCGGCAATCTCGGCGAGGATCGCGCGCTGCACGCTTTCCGGCAGGGACGTCGAGAGTCCGTTGATGTAGATCTCTTCCGAATCCCAGCCGTCGGGCTCTAAGAAGATTGTGTGCTGCGCCTTGTCCGGAAATTTCACGACCTTGTCTTCGACCGATGGGCAGTAGCGCGGGCCCACGCCGCGGATCTGGCCCGAGTACATGGGGCTTTCGTGCAGATGCTCGCGAATCAGGGCATGGACCCGGGGATTGGTCGCCGTCAGCCAGCAGAGCGCCTGGCGCTCCGGCAGGCGAGTCGTCCGGAACGAAAACGGAACCGGGGGATCGTCACCCTGCTGCGGCGCGCACGCGCCGTAGTCGATGGAATCGCGATGGATGCGCGGGGGAGTCCCTGTCTTGAACCGCGACAGCCGCAGCCCCAGTCCAGAGAGCGCCCCGGAAAGTCCCTTGGCGGCGGCCTCTCCGACCCGTCCCCCTTCCGTGCGGCGCGAGCCCGTGTGCATCAGCCCGTTCAAGAACGTTCCGGTCGTCACGACCACGGCGGAGGCGCCGATCCGATCGCCCTGCGCGGTGACGGCGCCGCAGACCCGGCCATCGCGCTCGATGAATCCCTCCGCCATGCCCTCCAGGATCGTCAGGTTCTCCGCGGCGTCCAGCAACGCCCGGGCGCTTCCCGCGTAGAGCGCGCGATCGCATTGCGCGCGAGGTCCCCAGACGGCCGGACCGCGCGAGCGGTTCAGGATCCGGAACTGAATTCCCGCGGCATCGGCGAGCCGTCCCATGACGCCGCCGAGGGCGTCGATCTCCCGCACGAGCTGGCCCTTGGCGAGCCCTCCGATGGCCGGGTTGCAGGACATGCGTCCGATCGCCGATCGATCGCCCGTCAGCAGGGCCGTGCGCCGGCCCATCCGAGCCGATGCATGCGCGGCCTCGATGCCCGCGTGGCCGCCGCCGATGACGAGGACTTCGAAATGCACCGGAAGAAGTTATCAGTTGTCAGTCATCAGTTGTCAGTTCCAAACTGAGAACTGAAAACTGATAACTCCAAGCTACTTCCCGATGCAGAACGTCGAGAACAACCGCGCCAGCACGTCCTCCGGCGTCGTCTCCCCCGTCAAGTCCGCGAGTTCGTCCAGCGCGGCGTGGCAGTGCGTCGCGGCGTATTCGGGGGAAAGGCCATCGCGCAAGGCGGAGAGCGTCTGCACCGCGGCGCAGCGGGCGTCCTCGACCAAGTTTCGCTGACGCAGGGATCCGAGCATTTCGGAGCTCGCTTCGGTTTGGATCGAGGCTGCCAGGGTGTCCTGAACGAGAGCGCGCAGCCGCGCTCCCGCATCGGGCCAGAGACCGCAGAGCCGGACCGCTTGGAGGGGATCGCCGTGCGGCGGCTCCCTGGCCCGGTCCACCTTGTTGGCCACGAGCATTCGGGGCTTGGAAGGCGCCGCGCCGCACGCCTCCCACGCGCGCGCGTCGGACTCGGTCCAGCCCACCGCGGCGTCGTAGACGTAGAGGATCGCGTCGCAACGGTCCGCCTGCTCCCACGCGCGCTCGACACCGATCTTCTCGACGAGGTCTTCGGTCTCGCGCAATCCGGCGGTGTCCACGAGCGTGACGGGAATCCCGCGGACGTCGATGAACGCCTCCAGCGTATCGCGGGTTGTCCCCGGAATCTCCGTCACGATCGCGCGCGCCGTGCCCGCGAGCGCGTTGAAGAGGGTCGACTTGCCGGCGTTGGGAAGGCCGAGGATCGCCACGCGGCAGCCATCGGCCAGGAGTCGCCCGGTCTGGTAGCTTTCCGATAGGCGCGCCAGCGAATCGATGGCGCGCTGCAGGGCTGCCTCCACGGCGGGATCCACACTCTCGCCCGTGTCCTCGGAAAAATCGAGCGCCGCGGCCAGGCCGGCCGCCGCGGCCAGCAGGTCTTCCCGCACGGCGTGGATGCGCTGCGAGATGGCGCCGGAAAGGCGCCGGGCCGAAGCCTCCGCGGCCGCCGGTGTCCGCGCCTCGATCAAGTCGCGCACCGCTTCGGCGCGCAGCAGATCCACCTTGCCGCGGCGAAACGCCCGCTCCGTGAACTCCCCGGGCCGGGCCAACCGCGCTCCGGCATCGATTGCCGCGCGCAGGAGTCGTTCCACGACCGCGGGGCTTCCGTGCACGGAGAGCTCCCCGACGTCTTCGCCGGTGACGGACGCGGGCCCGGCAAAGAACGTGACCAGACCCGTGTCGATGGGATCCCCGCCGGAATCCTGGAGCGCCAGCAGGCAGGGCCGTCGGGGATCCGGGGGGGACGGCAGGTGCGGCGCTAAGGCGCCGAGGATTCGAAGCGTGTCGCGGCCCGAGAGACGGACGATGGCTAGGGCAGACCTGCCGGCCGGCGTGGCGGGCGCCACGATCGTGTCGAGCAGAGAGTCCGAGGGGCGCATGGGGAATTGGGGATCAATTCCTCTTGAGCCTGACCTCCACGCGTTTCAAGAACCCGTCTCCTTCGCTTTCGGTCTCGACCTCGGGATCTTCGGCCAAGGCCAGGTGCACCAGCCGCCGCTCCCAGGGCGCCAGCGGCGGCAGAAGCGTCGCATGGCGGGTCCGGCGGACCTCCGCGGCGGACTGCTGGGCGAGCTCTTCGAGCGCGTCTTTCCGATGCGCGCGGAATCCTTCGGCATCCAGGCGCGGATGCACCGGTTGCCCCAGGCGTTTGGATGCGATGCGGCCGACCAAGACCTCGAGCCCCGTCAACCCCTCGCCCTTGTTGGCCAGCAGCGGCTCGACGTCGTCGCCGATCAGCTCGAAGAGGAGCTCGTCGTCGGCAGACTCGCGCCGCCGGATCTCCAGGAGCAACCCCGCCGCCGCCAGCAACTCCGTCAGGGTCGCCTCGACGAGCGCGCCGGTCTCCGCATCCGTGAGAACGGCGGGAGGGCTCGCGGCGGCGGGTGCGCTTTGCACCAGCTCGGGCGGCGCGACGGGCTCGGGCCGCGCCGGACTCGGGACTCCGGGCTCCCGGCTCCCGACAGACTCTTCCACCTCGATCTCTACGACGCGTCCCCCCCAGAACGATTTCTCGTCCCGGATCACTTTGTAGCGCAGCTCCGGCGCGGTCTTGCCCAATGCGCGGCAGGCTTGCTCGACGGCGTCTTGTTCCGATTTGCCTTCGTATCTCATCGGCCTCACTCCCGACTCAGGCGCGCGCCTGCTTGAATGCCTTGGTGCCCTTTCCGGAGGGCGGTGCGGGGTCTTCCTTGACCAACCGGCTCATCGCGAGCTGCTGCAGGATCGTCAGCAGGTTGGAAAACAACCAGTACAGAGCCAGTCCGGACGGCATGTCCTTCATGAAGAAGCCCATCATGATCGGCATGAACATGAAGACTTTCTTCTGCGCGGGATCCATCGCCGCCGGCGTCATCGCCTGTTGGACGTACATCGACACGGTCATCAGGATCACCAGCACGTAGCTTCCGTCGATGGCCGAGAGGTCCCGAATCCACAGGAAAAACGGCGCGTGCCGCAGCTCGATCGTGCGCGACAGGACGTTGTAGAACGCGAACAAGATTGGCAGCTGCAAGAGGACCGGCAGGCAGCCGCTCATCGGGTTGTGGCCCTCGCTCTGATAGAGCGCCATCAGCTCCGTGTTCATCTTCTGGCGTTGCGCGGAGTCGGTCTTGGCCTTCTTGTACTTGTCTCGGATCGCGTTCATCTTGGGCGTGAGCTTCTGCATCTTCTTCATCGAGAGATAGCTCTTGGCGGTCAGCGGAAAGAGCGCCGCCCGCACCAGGAACGTGACCACCAGAATCGCCAGGCCCCAATTTCCCACCCAGCCATACGCCTTCTTGAGAAGGAACAGCAGCGGGGGGGCCAGGATGCCGAACCAGCCGAAGTCCACGGTCTTCTCCAGCCCCAGGCCCGTACTCTTGAGGACCGCGATGTCCTTGGGACCGAAGAAGGCGACGCATTCCAGCGTTCCCTGCGCCGCCACCGCCGTCGCGATCTCGACGGCCGGCTTTCCCTCCGGCCGCGGGATCGAGAAGGACAGAACGCGCGCCGTCGCCGGAGTCTTCGGCGCCAGCACTTCCAGGAAGTAATTGTCCTCGATGCCCGCGAAGCCGCGGATGGGTAGCGACCATTCCTGTGCCGCGGCGGCCTTGTCGGGTCCCACGATCTTGAGTCCATCCACCGTCAACGCGACGGCGGAGCCGGGCATCACGTAACGCGACGTCCGCTCCACCTGGGTCGGATTGCGCAGCCCCGGCCCGACCAACAGGCTGTAGGGAGGTCCCGCCACCGTGACCTTGACGTCGAAGAGATAGCCCGCCATGAGCCGGATCTCCTTGGTCACGGAGACCGTGGGATCGGCATAGTGGAATCGCAGGACGCGATCCGATTCGCGTTCGACCACGAAGAGCGCGTCGGCGACCCGGCGCGTGAGCTCCTTGTCTTTTCCAAAATCCAATCCGAGCGGTCGGGGCAATTCCGCCGGCAGCGCGCGGACCAGCTCCAGGGGCTTCTTCTGATCGTCGAAGTGCTGCTTCAAGACCAAAGACTCCAACACGGCGCCGCGGTTGGAGACCGCCGCCTCGATGATCCCGTTGGACAGGGTCGTCACGGTGGCCGCGGAGGCGCTTGCGGGCGCGTCGACGGGCGCGGCGGACGGGGCCGCCGGGACAGCGGCGGCGGACACCGGTGTCGCGGCCGCCGGCACGGGCGTGCTCACCGGCACGGGCCGGGGAGGCTTGGGGATGATCCACTCCCACAGCAGGAGCACGCCCAGGGACAAAGCCGCCGCGAGGAGGAGACGCTTCTCCATCAGCCCGGAAGGGTCATGGTCTGCGCCCCGGCGCCGGAACCGGATCCAGTCCGCCGCGGTGAAACGGATGGCATCGGATCAGCCGCTTGAGCGCGAGGCCGCCGCCGCGCAGAAGCCCATATCGCTCGATCGCTTCGCGCGCGTAGACCGAGCAGGTGGGCTCGAAACGGCATGCCCGCGGCAGCAGCGGCGACAGAAAGCGCTTGTAGAGACGCAGCGACGCGGCCGCGGCGCGGGAAGGCCACCGCATCAGCCGGGCGGCTGAGACGCGGCTCGTCCCAGCGCTTTGCGGTAGTCCTCGGAGAGCTCGAGAAAGGAGGCGCTCGCCGCCGAGGGACGCGCGTTGACGACCAGCCGCCCGCCGCGGCCCCCGAAGAGGTCCCGCGTGCGCCGGAAAATCTCGCGCAGGCGCCGGCGCACACGGTTGCGCGCCACAGCGTTTCCCACGCGCCGGGGCACCGAGATGCCCAGGCGCGGCGCGCCCGACTTTCCCGCCAGCAAAAACATCTGGACGTAGCGCCCGGACACGCGCACCCCGGAGGCGTAGCACTCTTCGAATTCCCTGCGTTTTCGGAGGCGATCGTCCCGAGAGAAGGTCTCCGAGACGACTGCGCCTGAGTTCACACTGCGAGCTTTTTGCGCCCCTTGCGCCGACGCGCCGACAGGACGGCGCGCCCCGAACGCGTCTGCATGCGAACGAGGAAGCCGTGGGTGCGCTTGCGGCGGCGGTTGTTGGGCTGGTAGGTGCGCTTCATAAAAGAGGGGGAATGCTAGGTGTCGCGGACAGTGAAGTCAAGCGCCGCACAGACTTCCGATATAATCCCCCGCCCCCGGATCCTTCAGAGTGCTTCCACAGCTGTGGAAATATTGTGGAAATCCGGCCGAAGCATGACCGAGATCTGGACCGCCATCCTCAAGCGGCTCGAGGGCAAGCTCGACGCCAAGGAGCTGAAGACCTGGTTCGGGCCCACGCGGCAAGTGGGTTTCGATCCGGGGCCGGACTCGAGCGTGCTGACGGTCGCGGTGCCCTCGCGCGTCTTCGCGGAATGGATCGAGTCCCGTCACGGCGACCTGCTGTCGAGCCCGCTGCAGGCG
>JBDTXY010000028.1:0-14169 GCA_040005945.1 Acidobacteriota bacterium | reverse complement strand
GCGTATTCGCGTACACCGCGGAGAGCGGGGGCGGAGGAGGCGGTGGCGGCGGCGGTGGCGGTGGCGGCACTCCGGCCCTGAACCTGTCGGGTCCCTCCACCGGGACCGTCGGGAGCCCCGTGACCTTCACGGCGACCGCGACGAACTTCCCGGGCGCGGTGACTTACATGTGGGACTTCGGCGACGGGACGGCCCCGGGCGGCGGCGATGGCGGCGGCGGGAGCGGCGGCGGCGGGGATTGCCCGCCCGTGGTTCCCAACTGCCAGGGATTCCAGAGCATCGAGACCCCGCAGAGCCTGGTGCCGGGCCCGGCGACCAACAGCCATACCTATACGGCCACGGGGGCTTTCCTGGTCACCGTGCAGGCCTCCTCGGGCAGCACCGTCAAGACGGACACGATGACGGTCAGCATCGGCACGGGCGGCCCCCAGCCTCCGATCAGCACGTTCAACATCCTGGGGGCGACCTTCAACGTCCTCAACAACACGTGGTTCGTGGGTGGCAACGTCCCCGTGACCTTCAGCGCGTCCGAGCCCGACCCCGCGGCGACGTTCGATTGGAATTTCGGCGACGGGTCGGCGCATGAAGCGACCAAGTCCGCGGTCCATTCCTTCACCTCGGGGGGTAGCAAGACGGTCACCCTGACCGTGACGGGAAGCGGTTCGCAGACGTCCGGCACCAGCGTCGGAACGGCCCGATTCTCGGTCGACGCCCCGGTCTTCAAGGCAGTCATGATTCCGGGCGCGGGCTCCATCGAGTCCTCCTCCGGAACCTGGGCGACCGACATCAGCGTCACGAATCCCGGCACGGCGGCCACGACGGTCACGCTGTACTTCGCGGCGTTCTCAGACGTGATTCCCGCCGACCTGTCGACACTTCCCTTCGACTCCACCAAGAGCATTCCGCTCGGTCCCAGGGAGTCCTGGTCGGGGATCGACGTCGTCGGCGCCGCGGACATTCTGAACCGCCACGGCGTGGGCAAGGGCCTGCTGCTGCTCAAGTACGACGTCGGCAGCGAGGCTCCGATCGTGACCGCGCGCGTCTACTTCACGGCGCTGGGCGCCTCCTTCGGCACCGCGTTGCCGTCCTATCTCGTCGGCCCGTTCGGTCAGACCGACCTGCAGGACACCAAAACGGCGGGCGACCAGGTGCTGGTGGGTCTGCGCAACGATTCGCTCTACCGATTCAACGTCTCGCTGTTCAACGCGTCCAGTCAGGGCGGGACCTTCCACCTGAACGCCTTCACCGAGCAAGGCGAGCAGGTCGCCAGCACCGATTTCTCGGTGCCGGCGTACAGCCAGGCCGGCGTCAACGACACCGACCTCTTCACGCCGGATCCCTCCAAGCGGTACGTGCTGAAGGTCTCCGGCTCCTCGGGCGCCCTGCAGGCGTTCGCCTCGGTTCTGGATCGGCGCAACAACGACCTGGTGCAAGTCGCGGACGACACGCCGCGGGTGGCGGCGGCGCCGGGCACGATGGTCGACTACTTCATCTCGGGCGTGGGCCGGATCGAAGACGCGGGAACCAACACGCACTGGCGCACGGACCTGCGCTTCTTCAATTCCAGCGCTTACGAACGCAACCTGATCATGGAGTTCCACTACACGCCCGTGGGATCGACGATGGAGAAGATCGTCCTGGGGTCCCTGAAGGTGGCGCCGGGCCAGGGCACGTCGATCGACGACTTCGTGGGGAACTTCCTGAACCAGTACGCCGACGAGGACCTCACGGTCGGCACCGCACTGGGCGTGCTCAAGGTCTCTCACGAGGCTCCGGCCGACGCGGCCTCGGCCCCGTTGATCATCGGTGGACGCATCTACGCGGATCTGTCGACCGGCTCCGCTGGCATGCAGCTGTCGACCTACTCCGCGGCGCAGACCGTGGCGGTGGGAGGCGGCGCGCTGATGATGCCGGGGGCCCAGACGAACCTGCGCTTCCGGACCAACATCGGCATTTTCGCCACCACGACGGTCGCAACGACCGTCCACATCTCGGCGCTCAGGCAGGATGGCGTGGTCACCAGCACCTTCGACTACACGCTCAACAATCCGGGCTTGACCGGAGCCTTCGCGCAGATTCCGATGACCGCGTTCTCCTCGATCGACGGCAACCCGATGACCATGCGCGTCGAGTCGCTGGCGGGGGGCTCCGTGGGCGCCTACATCGTCACGGTGGATGAGATCAGCGCGGACACGGTCTTCATCCAGGGTCAGCCGGGCCCCTAAGGCCCCTCGCACGCATTCCCAGGGGCCCCGCCAGCGGGGCCCCTTTCATTTTGGGCGACAGGCGGCTGGCCGGTTCCGTAACGGCTATGGGGACGCCGGAATAGAATGGCACCAGCATGAGCGAGAGCGGTTCTTCGCGAGCTTTTCCTGCCCAGGCGATCCTGGAGCCGGAAGTCCCCTCGCCGTTCCTGCACGACCGGGGAGCGATTCTCTACAACCCGATCTCCGGGGCCTCGCTCGAGAAAGACGGCGAGGGCCATCGCGCGCTGACCCGGATCGCGGCCGGGGAGGACCCGGGCGTCGGACCCGGCGTGCTCGAGCACCTGCGTGCCGCCCGATTCCTGATCGAGGACGTGGACTCGGAGGCCCGCCGCTCGCACCTGCTGTTCGTCTCGCTGGAGACCTGCACCAGCTGCAACCACCGGTGCCCGTTTTGCCCCGTCTCCGTGGACCCGCGCGAGCGGGAGGTCATGAGCCAGGAGCTCTTCGAATCGATCGTGGATCAGGTCGCCGCCGTGGGCGGCCCCGGCGTGGTCGTGTTCCTGTCGAACTACAACGAGCCCACCGTCGATCCGCTCTTCGAGGAACGGTGCCGCGTTCTGTTCGCGCGGGGCCTTCCCGTCTCGATCCTGACCAACGCATCGCACTTCGACCCGGCGCGGGCGCTGCGACTGGAGGCGCTGGGCCGTTTCCGCTACATCGGGATCAATCTGCCCACGCTGGATCCCGAGCGATACTTTCAGCTGCACGGCACCCGGGACCTCGCGCGCGTGCTCGCCAACATCGAAGGGCTGCGCGCGCGATCTCTGTCGGAAGAGTCGGCGATCGTCGTGCTCGGCGAGGAAGACGAGCCGCACCGGCGGGACGTGGCGGCGATCCGGGAGCGCTTCGGGCCCCAGGGCTGGGAAATCAAGCCATTCAAGATTCGCAGCCGTCCGGCCAGCGGCACTTTCGTGCCCGAGCCGCCCGCCAAGAAGACGTTGCGCGGCTGCGAGCTGATGGGCTCGCGTCCCTTCGAGCACCTGCACGTCACCGCGACGGCCCGCGCGGTCCTCTGCTGCCAGGACTACTACGAGAAGCTGACCGTGGGCGATCTGCGCACGCAGTCGGTGGCGGAGCTGCTGGGGGGCGACACCATGGCGCGCCTGCGCAAGTGGACGTACGGCGTGGAAGAGGCCCCGGAGGATTTTCTCTGTCGGAGATGCGAATTCGCGATTGGGCAGTGAGCCGGATATGAGCGCCGCCGACGCGGCCGTCACCGCGGACCGCGTCTCCAAGATCTACCGTGTCTACGACTCCGCGGGCGAGCGCCTGCGGGAGCTCATCTTCCGCCGCGCCCGGCACCGCGAGTTTCACGCGCTGCGGGAGGTCTCCTTCACGCTGCCGCGGGGGCGAGCCTTGGGCTTGATCGGGGAGAACGGCGCCGGCAAATCGACGCTGCTCAAGATCATCGCCGGCACCACCCGCGCGAGCTCGGGCTCGGTCCAGCGCCGGGGGGCCGTGGCCTCGATCCTGGAGCTGGGCATGGGGTTTCATCCGGATTTCACGGGGCGGGAGAACGCGCGCATGAACGCGGCGATCCTGGGCTTGAGCGGTCCCCAGATCCGGCAGCGTCTTCCCCAGATCCGCGACTTCGCGGAGCTCTCCGATTTCTTCGACCAGCCCGTCCGGACGTATTCCTCCGGCATGGTCCTGCGCCTGGCCTTCGCCGTGGCCACCCACGCCGATGCCGAGATCCTGATCGTGGACGAAGCGCTGGCGGTCGGCGACGGCTACTTCCAGAAGAAATCCATCGATCGCATCACCGAGTTCCATCGCCGGGGCGGGACCCTCCTGTTCTGCTCCCACGCGCTGTACTACGTCGCGCTGGTTTGCGACGAGGCGATTTGGCTCCGCCACGGCGTCGCGGTGGAACAGGGCCCGGCGCTTTCGGTCGTGCGCCGGTACGAGGCGTTTCTGCAGGAGCGGCAACGCGCGGTGCACGACGACGCGCCGTTGCCGGAGACCGCGCCCGCCCCCGCGACGCCCACGGATGGCCGCAAGCCCGCGCGGTTGACCGAGATCGTGATCCACGACGGCTCCGGATATCCGCGCACCGAGTTTGCGGCGGGCGAGACGGTGGCGGTGGACCTCGCGTTCGAGACGGAGCAGCCCTCGCTGTCTTTCCACGTCCGGGTGGGCGTGGATCGGGAAGACGGCGTGCAGGTCCTGGCGGCCGACACGCGCCACGAGCCGTGGGCGCCGCTGACCGGCCGTACGCAATATCGCCTGCGGCTGCTGCTCCCCGAGCTGCCGGTGGCGCAAGGCGACTTCCGCGTCTACGTCTTTCTGGGAGACGAGAAGGCGCTTCACGTGCACGACGTCCGCATTCTGCGGCCCGGCTTTTCGGTGGTTTCCCCCGAGTACGTGGTGGGGCTTCTGCGGCCGCGGCACCTTTGGATTGTTCCGGAGCCCGCCGAGGAATCTTCCGGCGCGGCGGACCGGCTCGCGGCCTCGTCTTGACGCGGGGCCTCGCCTTCGTCCTCGGAACGCGGGCGCCCGACTACGGGTGGCGGCTGTCGTGTCTGCGTTGGAAACGGGCTGCCCACGCCGACGTGGTCGTGGAGTGTCGGGACGAGACGCCCGCGCAGGAGGCGTTGGCCGGCGCGGACTCCTGGGTCATCGTGCGCGAGCCGACGGCGTTGCCGATTCCGGGCCGCCGGATCCCGGAGCCTCCGTACGGGCGCGTCTTGCTGGCGCAGGCCGCTGCGCCCGCTCCGCCCTCCTTCGTGCACACACTGCGCGAGCTCGAGGGGGCGAGGCTGGAGGCCGCGGACCCCGCGACCGATGCTCGCGCCGCGGCTCTGGCGTTTTGGCGGGAAGACTTCCCGCCGGCGGGTCGAGAGACCATCCGCGACCTGTATCAACGATTCTTGGGACTCCCCCCGCAGGATCGGTCCCGGGACTCCACGTTCCGGGTCATCCGTTTCGGCGAGCCGTCGGAGCGAGAACGGCCGGAGCTGACCCGGCGGTTGCCGGACCTGGCCTTGCGGATCCTGGACGTCGGCTGCGGCGCCGGGGGTGGCATCTCCTCGGCCAGCCCCCGCAGGGGCCCTTGGAGGGTCACCGGGATCGAGAAGGAGCCGGGTCTGGCCCGGCAGGCCCGAACCCGGTGCGATCGCGTGGTGGAGGGCGACCTGCGCGAGGTCCTGCCCCGGATGGCCCGGGACGGGGAGCGATTCGACGCGCTGGTCTTCGCCGACGTCCTCGAGCACCTCGAGGACCCGGTGGAGGCGCTCCGGGCGGCGCGCCCGCTGGCGGATTCGGGCGCCTGTCTGCTGGCCAGCGTGCCCAATGTCGGACACCTCTCGGTCCTCCGGGACCTGCTGGCCGGACGGTTCGACCCGGTGCCGGCGGGATTGCTGGACGCGGGACATCTGCGGTGGTTCACGCGGGAGTCCTTGGCGCAGACGCTCGAGGAGGCGGGGTGGCGAGTGCTCGCCATCGGGAGCGAGCCGGGAGCGCCGTCGCCCGACCCCCAGCCGCTGCGGGCGCTGGCGGAGTCCTGGGCGGACGGGGATGCGGCCGGTCTTGCGACCTATCAGTGGATCGCCGAGGCTGTCGCGCCGTGATTGACGAGCCGGCGCCGCCGCGCCGCAGCTTGCGCATCGCCTACCTGCTCGCGTCCACCGAGCTGTCCGGCGGCGTCCGGGTGGCTCTCCTCCAGGCGGAAGCTCTCGCGCGGCGCGGACACCGGGTCACCGCCGTCGCGACCCAACCCGCACCCGACTGGTTTCCCCTGATGCGCGCGCGCTTCGAGCGGTCCTCCTTTCGGGACTCGGCCAGTCTGGCCGAGGCGGATGTGCGCGTCGCGGCGTCCTGGACCACGATCGCCGCGGCCCTCGACGGCGCGCGAGGGCGCGTGTTCCATCTCTCGCAGGGAGACGAGGGGCAATTCCTCTGCGAACGGGATCGCTGGCCCGAGATCGAAGCGGCCTACCGTCTGCCGGCCGGCAAGCTGGCCGTTTCGGAAACGCTTCGCGCGCTGCTGGAATCGCGCGGCCTCGGACCGGTCGCCAACGTGGGCCAGATCTTCGACTTGGCGGCGCACACGCCGGGGCCGCCGCGCCCCGCGAGCGATCCGCCCGTGATTCTGTTGGTGGGGCCGGCGGACGTGGATCGGAAGGGAGTCGCCGTCGCGCTGGACGGGCTCGCGGTTTGGCGGCGTCGCGGAGGGAGCTTCCGACTGCGGCGCGTCGCCACCGCGCCGCCCACCCCGGCGGAACTCGCGCGGGGCTTGACGGATGAGTATCACCATCGACTCGTCCCCGATCGCATGCCCTTCGCGTACCGCGCGGCGGATGTCTTCATCGGCCCTTCCCGCGCGGAGGATGCCTTCGGGCTTTCGGCCCTGGAGTCGCTGGCGTGCGGGGTGCCTTCGCTGTTGTCGGATACGCCCGGGCACCGGGAGCTGGCGGGAGACGCCGCGTGGTACTTCGCGGACGGCGACCCGGAGAGCCTGGCGGCGTCTCTGCCGGCGCTGCTGGAGGCCCCGGCCCGCGCGCGCGCCCGAGAGGCGGGACCGCGCGAGGCCTCCCGCTGCGATCCGGAGCGCGCCGCGCAACGGCTGGAGGCGGTGTTTCTCGACCCGGCCGGGACCGCGCGCCCCGAAGCGCAGAGGCTTCAGGCATGACGGCCCCGGCGGTCTCGGTCATCGTGGTCAACCATCGCAGCGCCGTCGAGGCGGGCGAGTGCGTGAGGTCGCTGCGCGACGCCTTCCAGGCCGAGGGGATGCGAGGCGAGATCGTGCTGGTCGACTGCGACTCGGGAGCCGACGAGGTGCGCGCCCTGGAGGCGTTGCCCGCAGACACGCGGGTCTTCCTGCCGGAAAACCGCGGATACTCCGGCGGCGTGAACGCGGGGCTCCAGCGCGCGCGTTCCGCGAGGCTGCTGCTCGCCAATGCCGACGTCGTGTTCCTGCCCGGGGCGCTGCCGGCGCTCTTGTCGGAGATCGAGGACGCCAGCGTGGGGGCCGCCGCCCCGCTCTGCGTCTGGGACGCGGAAGGCCGGCTGCGGATGCCCGCGGATTCCGCCACCGGTTTCTTCGGCGAGCTGGCGGGCCTGCGGGCGGGCCGATCTCCCGGGCGCGACGGCCGCCGTTTCGCCCGGTTCGCGATGCGCACGCTGCGACTCTGGGAAGAAGGGGGAGACGCGGGGCACTTAGTCGGCGCGGTGATCGCGGCGCGCCGGGACGTCTTCGACCGGGTGGGTCCCTTCGACGAGCGCTTCCTCTTCGAGTACGAAGAGACCGAGTGGGAGGATCGTGTCCGCCGCGCCGGGCTTCGCCTGCGCTTCACGCCGCGAGCGCGCGTGCGTCACCTCTTCGCCCGGAGCGCCTCCCGCAATCCGGACACGCAACGGCGGCGCACGGCCTCCCGCCGGCTCTACCGGCAGATGCGCTACGGTCGTCTGGGCCGCGCGATCCTGGAGCGCGCCGGAAACCGACCCGCTCCGGCGATCGCCACGGCGATTTCCGAGCCGGCCATCGCGGCCCGCCCGGGCTCGTGGCTCGCATTGTCCACGAACGCGTCCGTGATCCCGTTTGCGGGAACGCCTTTGGACCGCGATTTCCGCCTCGATCCCGAGGTCGCGCGGTCGCTGCCTCCCGGATTCGTCTATCTCCGCACGTTCCGGGCCTCCGACGGTCAGCCGCTGGAGACCGCCGTGTGGGAGAAGCCGGCGTGAGCGCCTTCTGGGTGCGCGAGTCTTCCGCGGCGGACGGCCCCGCGATCCGCGGCCTCCTCGCCTCCGTCTTCGGGCAGGAGTTCTCGGAAGACGAGTGGCGCTGGAAGTACGCGCTGGATCCCGACGGCTGGTTCGGGACGGTCGGGGTCTTGGGGGAGCGGATCGTGGGTCACTACGCCGGGTGGGGGATGGGGCTGCTGGTCGACGGCGAGCCGCGGCGGATTTTCGCGATCGGCGACGTCGCGACCGATCCCTCGGCGCGGAGCCTCGGCGGCAAGAGCGGGGTCTTCAAGGAAATGACCGCCGCCTTCTACGCGCGGGTGGCCGGGGAGGTGCCGTTCTGCTTCGGATTCCCCAACGCGCGCGCGCTCGCGGTCAGCCATCGGTTCGCCCTGACGCGTACGCTCCTGCCGATCGAGCTGCTCGTCATTTCGGTGGAATCCTTCGGGCCCGCGCCCGCCGACGCCGCCGCTGGCGATGCCGTGGACGAGACCTTCGACCCGCTGTGGGAAGCCGCTCGCCGCGTGCGGACGACGGGGCTGATCCGCGACCGCGCCCGCGTGAACTGGAGATTCCACGCCCGACCGTCGCGCTACTACCGGATGGTCTGGCGCGCGTCGGGGACGGGCATGACGGCGTGGGCGGTCCTGTCGGTCGTGGGCGAAGAGGCCGTGGTCGCCGACTATCTCGGCTGCGAGGCCGACGGGCGCGACCTGCGGCCTCTCTTTGCGGCGGCCGCCGAGGAAGCCCGCCGGCTGGGGGCGCGGCGGCTGGTCTTTTGGTCCTCACCCGGGCCAGGACAGGCGCTGCTCGCGTCGCTGCCGGGCGAGCGGCGCGCGGCCGGTTTTCCCATGATCGTGCGCGTTTTCGACGAAGCGGCCGTGCGAACGTTCGCCGAGCGGGGCCTCCTCGTGCCGTCGCTGTACGACCTCGTGTGAGCGGGCGCGCCGGAAGCGGATAAACTGCCCCCTCAGTTCATGCCCCGCGAACAATCACTGATTCCGTTCGAGGCCACCGAGCTGACGGGCGCTCGGATCCTCGTGCTCGCCGCGCATCCCGACGACGAGTCGCTCGGCGCGGGAGGCACGCTGGCGTTGAACGCCGTCCGGTCACAGCAAATCCGAATCTGGATCGCGACCGACGGCACGGGGCAGGAAGGGATCGCGCCGGCGCAGGCGGGCGAGTACGGGACCATGCGGCGGGAGGAAGCGCTCCGCGCGGCGGAAGCGTTGGGATTGGAGGCGCCGCATTTCGGCGGGCTCGTGGATCGCGGTCTGCCGGCGGACCCCGGCCGGCTGGACGCCGCGATTCGGGCCCAGCTGGACGCGTTCGAGCCCGACCTGATCCTGTGCCCGTCGCCGGCCGAGCTCCACCCGGACCATCGCGCCCTGGCGCGGAGCCTCTTCGAGCTGGTCGCGGCCTCGCGGCCCGGGGACGCGGACCACGACCGGTTCCGGTTTCTGCGCGTCGCCTTTTACGAGCTCTCGCATCCCATGCTGCCCAACGCCCTGGTGGACATCGCGGCGGTCGCCGGGAAGAAAACCGAGGCCCTGGCCGCCTACGCATCGCAGCAGGCCGTCCGCGACTACGCGGGCGCCATCGGCGGCTTGAACGCCTATCGCCGGCTGACGTTGCCCGGGAGCGGGCCCGTGGAGGCGTTTCGCGTCCTGACGTACGCCGAGGCGTCCACGACCTCCTTCGAGCAGCTCCGGCGCGAGATCGGGCCCGGCGCCATCGCCGAGGGAGCCCGCGGGCCCGCGCCGGTCTCCGTCGTCGTGCGCACTCGCAACCGGCCCGCCTTGCTCCGCGAGGCGCTGGATAGCCTCCGCGGCCAGACGGTTCGCCCGCGGCAGGTCGTCGTGGTCAACGACGGCGGCGCGTCGCCGCGGGAGGTCACCGACGCCTTCGGCGATGCCTTCGAAATCGTGCTGGAGGACTCCAAGCAGCGCCGGGGACGCTCCGCGGCGGCCAATCGCGGCGTGGCCTTGGCGCGCGAGACGCTCGTGGCCTTTCTGGACGACGACGACCGGTGCTTTCCGGACCACATCGAGCGGCTGATGGCCGGGCAACGGCAGGGCCCGGAGCCGGTCGTGTACACGGATGCGGTCACCGTGGTCTACGGCCAGGGAGAGGACGGCTGGGAGCCCCGCGTGCGCACCCTCCAGTATTCCCTGGACTTCGACCCGGACTACCTGCTGCTGGCCAACTACATTCCCATCCACACGCTGCTGGCGCCGCGCGAGCTCCTGCGCAAGGTGGGCGGCTTCGACGAGGGGCTGGAGTACTCGGAGGACTGGGACTTTCTGATTCGGCTGTCGGCCGAGACGCCGTTCCGTCACCTGCGCGCCGTGACCTGCGAGTACCGCGTCTTCGAGCCCCACTCCAACGATCCCGGCCACGCGGCTTCAGGCGCCGCGGCCTTCCAGGACGCCCGCCGCAAGATCTTCGAGCGCTATGCGGCGCGGCGCACCGAGGCCGGTCTCTCCCGAATGCTGGATCGGATGCGCGCGCAGGTGGCCTACTGGTACGACCGGGACGGCGTGAGCCAGGGGGAGCTGCGATATCAGCGCGAGAGCCACCGGCTGCTGGACGCGGAGGTGGCCGAACTCAAAGGCGCTCAGGCGCGCCTCCGGGCCGAAATCGAGTCTCGGCACGCGGAGCTGGCCGTGGCGCTCGCGCGCAACGAGGAGTACGACCGTCTGCTCGCGGCCGCCAACGTCGAAGTCGACCGCGTCAACGGCATCCTGCAGCAGATCTACGACTCGCGCACCTGGAAGCTGCATCTTTTCCTGGATCGGCTTCGCGGGCGGCGGTGATCGAAACCGTCGGCGTTCTGGCGCCCGAGCCGATCCGCGAGCGGATGGCCGGAATGGGAATCCGGGCGCTGGAGCTGGCGCGCGCGCTGTCCGCCGAGTTCGCCGTGCGCCTGATCGTTCCCAATGACGCGTCGGAGGCGCGCGAGCTCGCGGACGGAATCGCGGTCGTGCGGGCCGAGAACGGAAGTCTGAAAACGGCGGCGGCGGGCGTGCAGGCCGGCGTGGTCTCCGGCCACGCGGCGAGCGGGTGGTTTCACCAGATGCCGGACGTGCCCGTGGCCGCCGATCTGTACGACCCGTTTCCCATCGAGAACCTTCACTATGCCCGCCACCTGGGGCCCGAAACCGCGCGCCACGACCACGAGACTCTGGGGCTCGCGTTGGAGCGCGCAGATTTTTTCCTGTGCGCGAGCCCCGAGCAGAGGCTCTTCTACTCCGGCGCGCTCTATGCCTGCGGCCGCATCGGGGCCGAAAACTTTCCGGAAGACTCCGCGCTGACCCGACTCATCGCCGTGGTGCCGTTCGGAGTTCCGGCTGCGGCGGCGAGCGGAGACCGCGCGGCCGGGCGGACCGCGGTGGGCGCCTCGGGAGAGGGCCCGGTCGTGCTGTTCGGCGGCGTCTATGACTGGTACGACCCGGAGCTGCTGCTGTCGGCGTGGCCCGAAATCCAGCGCGGCCACCCCGACGCGCGCCTCCTGTTCTTCGAAAATCCCAATCCCGACACCACCCCGCAGCGCGTTTTCGCCAAGGCGCGCGAGCAGGCCCGCCGCATCGACCCCGCGGGGCGCTCGATCCTCTTCTCGGGCTGGCTTCCGTACGCCTCCCGTGCGGACCTCTACGCGGCCGCGGACCTGATCGTGTCGATCTCGACCGAGGGTCTGGAGACGGAGCTGGCGTACCGGACCCGGCTGCTGGATGCGGCCTGGGGCGGGCTGCCCTCCGTGACCGTGAGCGGGGGAACGCTGGCCCGAGAGCTGGTCGCGGCCGGAGCCGCGTTCGAGTCCCCGCGATCCGCGGACGCGCTGGCGGCCGCCGTTTCGGCGCTGCTGTCGGATGGCGCGCGGAGGGGTCGAGCCGGCGAGGCCGCGCGGCGGTTCGCGTCCGAACGGAGCTGGAAGACCGTCGCCCAGCCGCTGCTCGCCTGGTGCCGGGAGGCCCGGGTCGACCCCAATCGTCTGGAGTCTCCTCGAGCGGCGAAGGGGTCTCTCCTGCGCCGGCTCTTCCAGTAATCTCCTTCGCGTGGAAACTCCCGAAGCCTCGATCGTCGTCGTCCATCACCGCGGGCTGGAGCACTTGCTCGAGTCCCTGGCGGCGATCGAGGCCGCCGTAGCGGAAGGCCTGACGGCCGAGATCCTGCTGGTCGACAACGCCTCCGGGACCCCGCAAGACGAGATCCTGCGCCGCCATCCGTCGGTGCGCCGGATCCCATCGGCCCGCAACGCGGGGTTCGCCGAGGGTTGCCGGCTGGGGGTCGATGCGGCGCGCTCGCCCGTCGCGGTGTTCGTCAACGACGACGCCGCCGTCGCCTCCGACGCGCCGCGCCGGCTGGTCTCCGCGCTCGCGACGGCGGATCGGGACGTCGTAGCCGTGGGCGGGCAGCTGACCGACCGCACGGGCGCGGTCAACGACTTCTCCGACGGAGTGCTGACCTTCGACGGGCATGCGTTCGCCGTGGACGTCGGACGCCCGGTCGCGGGCCTTCCTCCGAGCCGCGCGGGCGAGGAGCGTCTGTTTGCCTGCGGCGGCTTGATGGCGGTGCGGCGGACGGAGTTCCTGGAGTCGGGATTCGACCCGGACTACTTCGCGTACCTGGAGGACGTGGATTTTGGTTGGCGCCAGTGGATCCTGGGGCGACGCGTCGTGGTCGAGCCCGGCGCGACCGCGCGCCACCGGGGCGGCGCGACGGGAACCGCGCTGGGGGTGTTTTCCCGGGGCTTCCTGTTCGAGAAGAACGCGTTCGCCACGGTTTACAAGAACCTGGATCGCGAGCACTTCCGGCAGCTGATGCCGGCGGTTCTGATGGCGTTCGTCACCCGGGTGGCGCAGATGCTGGCGTCGCGAAACCCGGGGGCCGTCGAGCTTGCGCGTGATCCCTACGACGGCGGGGCCGCAGCGCCTTCGACCCTGCGCCGTCTGCTGGGCATTGCCGAAGACGCCGCGCCCCGCGTCGCGGTGGAGGATCCGCTCACGATCGCCCATCTGCGGGCGCTGGTCTGGATCCACGCGCACCATCGGGCCCTGGCGGTCAAACGCCGCGCCGTGCAGGCCGCCCGCCGGCGCACGGACGCCGAGATTTTCGAAAGGTTCCCACTGCGCCGGGTGCCGACCTATCCGGGCGACGAGCGGTGGGAAGGCGAATTCTTCGCGCCGTTCTGGGAGAGCGCGCCGCCTCTGATCAAGACCACGCTGCGCGACATCTTCGAGGGCGCGTGAGCTTTTCGGTCGTCATCCCGACCTTTCGCCGGACCGAGACGTTGTTTCCGGTCTTGGACGCGCTGGCGGCGCAGAGCGACCCGCCCGAATTTGAAGTGGTGGTCGTCGACGACGGGTCCGGCGACGACACGCTGCCGAGGCTGGAACGTTATCGTCCGGTCTATCCGTTTCGGTTCTTCTCCCAGACCAACGGGGGACCCGCCTCGGCGCGCAACCGCGGTGTGCGCCAGGCCGGCGGATCCGTGGTGCTCTTCCTCGGAGACGACACGGTGCCGGAGCCGGCCCTGCTCGCGACTCACGCCCGCACTCATGCCGAGAAGCGGCCGCATCCGATCGCGGTCCTGGGGTACACGACCTGGCCGCGGGGCTTCAAGGTCTCTCCCTTCCTCCACCACATCAACGAGTACGGGTTGCAGTTTGGCTATGGGCTCATCCGCGACACGGAGGCCGTCCCGTTCAACTTCTTCTATACGTCCAACGTCTCGCTGCCCCGGGACCTGCTGCTGGAGGTCGGGCTCTTCGATACCAGCTTCCCGCACGCCGCCTGGGAGGACATCGAAGTCGCCTATCGGCTGATGCAACGCGGGATGCGAATGGTGTACCGGCCGGCCGCCGTCGCGCGGCATCACCACGACATCACGTTCGCCTCCTTCCGGCTCCGCCAGGAGAAAGCGGGTGAAGCGGCCGCGATCTTCTATCGCAAGCACCCCGAGCTCGGAGACTTTCTGGCGGTGCCGCAGGCGCGGTTGCCGCCGAATGGGGCGGCCCTGTTGCGCCGGTTGTTCCCCATCTGGGCCGCGCTGGCCGAACGATCGGAGCTGCCCGGCGCCCGCTGGGCCTTGGACCGCGTGTTGAAGGAGGACTACCTCCGGGGATTGCGGCGAGGGTTGGAGGCGTGCGGCCCCATCTCCGCCAGATGACGCCCATGACCCATGGAGAGGTCAATCGCGGAGGCGGCGTTGGGAGTTTCG
>JBDTXY010000027.1:0-14304 GCA_040005945.1 Acidobacteriota bacterium | reverse complement strand
CCGAATCGGTCGCCTTCCATACGCCGTCAATGTGCGGCGCATGACTGTCGGCGAGAGTTGGAAGGAGTTCACGGGGAGTTCATTTCGCGGTCTGACCCGAGGCTTCCCGCAGCGCACCGATTTCTACTTCGATGGAATCGTTAACCTGCCCAGCGAGTTTACGCATCGGTACGGAACGGGACGGTGAACATGACGGGCTTTACATGCAGGATCTCAGGGGTTCGAATCCCTTACCTCCTACCAAGGAGTGTCGTGGGATTCCTCGTAGGCAATCACTCGTGCCGCAGAGCGGTCATCGGGTCGATTCGGGAAGCCTTCCATGCCGGAACACAGCCGGCGGCGAGAGCAGCAGCCAGCAGAGTCACCACCGCCAGGACGATCGTGAGCGGGTCGTTCGGTTTCATGCCGAACAGAAAGGACTCGACGAGCGTGGAACCACCAAGAGCGGCCGGCACGCTGATGGCGAGTCCCACGACCGCAAGGACAAAGACCTCGCGCAGCACCCGGAAGACCACCCTGGAACGTTGCGCTCCCAGCGCAATCCGAATCCCGATCTCGGTCGTGCGACGCGCGACGCTGTAGGCCACGGTGCCGTAGAAACCCACACAGGCAATCAGCAGCGCCAGCAGAGCGAACGCGGTGCACAGCTTCGCAAACGCGATTTCCTGATGGATCGCCTGATCGATTTGCGCCGCCTGCGTGATCAAGTTGGCGACCGGCATCCGCGCGTCCGCCTGGCGGACGACCTCACGAATCGTGTTCGCGTACGCCAGCGGGTCGCCCGCGGTGCGCACGGCATATGTCATCTGGTCCACGAAATTCAAAGCGCCCTGGTCGTAGGGCATGTACACCACGGGCGGAAGTTCGCCTCTGACCCCGCCATAGCGGGCATCCTTGACCACGCCGACGATCTCCGCATCTCGGGGATCGGGGTCCCTCATGGTCAGGCGGCGGCCCACCGGATTTTCCGCGCCGAAGTTGGTCCTGGCGAACAGCTCGCTGACCACGGCAACCTCGGGCGAGCCAAGGTGATCGCGTTCGTCGATCTCCCGGCCTCGCAGCACCGGAATTTGCATGGTCGCAAAAAACTCAGGTCCGACGAAGAGAAGTTGAGTCCCTTTGGTCTCGGTGCCGGCGATTTTGATTTCATCCAGTGAAAAGCCTGCGGTGAATAGCGGATCGTTGGAGAGGCTCACGTTGCGGACTCCCGGGATCGCGCTGAGTCGCTTGCGCAGATCTGCAAAGAACCGGACCATCTCCGGACCACCGTGACCGGCCTGACGCGCATTCAACTGGAACAACAGCAGGTTCTCCCGTTGGAAGCCGACGTTCACCGATTGGAGATTCGAAAGAGTTCGCATGAACAATCCCGCTGCGAAAAGCAGAAGCAACGACATCGCGATTTGGGATACCACCAACAGATGGGTCAGGCTGACCCCCATCCGCCCGGGCGTGCGATTCGCGCGGGTTTCCTTGAGCGCCGGCAGAACGTCCACACGCGTCGCCTGGATCGCCGGGGCCAGGCCGAATACCACGCCTGTCAGCACGGAGAGAGCCGCCGCGACGCCCAGCACGTTCCAGTTCAGTTCCGCGCGCAGGATGAGATTCTGCCGCTCGCTCGCCAGCAGCAGGCTGAGGAAACGAATGCCCCAGATCGCGAACAGTACGCCCAGAACGCCGCCCAGAGAGGCAAGCACGACGCTTTCGGTCAGGAGTTGCCGCACGACGCGAAGATGGCTCGCGCCCAGGCTCAGTCGGAGTGCGATTTCGCGACGTCGCGCCGCGGCGCGCGCCAGCAGCAGATTCGCGACGTTCGCACACGCGATGGCCAGAATCAGTCCCACCAGCAGCATCAAAACGTACAGCGGTTTGGAGAATTGGCGGCGCAGCGCGTCGAGCCCGCCGGCACCTTCTTTCAGCATGAGCGTCGGCAAATTCGCCCGTTCCTCGTCGTTGCTTGCCGTACTCCCGACCCATTGGTGAAAGGGAAGCGCCAGGGCCGCCTCCGCTTGGGCAAGGGTGACGCCCGGACGCAGGCGCGCCATGATCTGCAGCCAGTAGGAATTGCGTTCGAGGAACTTCTTTGCCGGCGAGACCATCGGATCGTCTTCCAGCAAGAGCGTCGCCTGCATCGGAACATAAAAGTCCGGAGCGTCGGCGGGGTTGACGCCGAAGAACTCGGGCGGCGTGACCCCGGCCACCGTGAACGGAACGTTGTTGATCCGAATGGTCTGTCCTGGGGCCGCTTCTGCACTTCCGAAGCGCCTCTGACTGAGGCCAAAACTGATCACGGTGACGGCGGGCGCTCCCGCCCGATCGTCGTCGGCAGCCAGCAGGCGTCCCGCCGCGGGTGAAACGCCAAGCCCGCGAAAATAGTCGCCGGTCACGTACTCGCCCCCCGCAAGGGCGGCCTGGCCTTTGATCGACACGTTCAGCTCGCCGGCGGGGCAAAACGCGAACACGATGGAGAAAAGGGAATCAGACTTGCGAAAAAGGTCGAAGACGGGGAAGGGGAAAATGCCGGCGGTCGGCCCCGTCTTCGGGTCGCCATAGATGGAGCCGCTCATGGAATGCCAAACTTTGGTCTGTTTGCCTGCCTCGGGCGATCGAGGGACCTTCGCGCGCCAGTTCATCACGACCAGCGAGTCCGGATCGTGAACCGGCAGCGACCGCATCAGAATCCAATCCATGTAGCTGTAGATCGCGGTGTTCGCCCCGATGCCCAGCGCCAGCGACATCACCGCAAGCGAGGTGAACAGCCGGTTGGACGCCATTGTCCGGAACGCGTAGCGCACGTCCTGGCCGAGCTGCTCAACGCCCGCCCATCCCCACGCCGCGCGGGTGCTCTCCTGGAGCAGAGCGACATTGCCCAGGTCGCGGCGCGCAGCCCATCTCGCCTGTTCGGTCGACAGTCCTTCGGCCTGGCGCTCTTCGGCCTCCTCGTCGAGATGGAACTCCAGCTCCTCCTCCAGCTCCGCTTCCTTGCGGCGGCGTCGCATCAGCCAGCTCAACTTGCGAAAGAGCGAGGTCATTGTGCCTCCTGATCGGCCGGACTCAGGATCAGTCCCACCGCGCGGGCAAACGCCTCCCACTTGGATTGCTCGGAGGTCAGCTGCTTGCGCCCGCGTGGCGTGAGTCGATAAAATTTCGCTCGCTTGCCTTTGTCGGACAGCTCCCAGGAGGCCGCGATCCAGCCTTTCGCCTCCAACCGATGAAGCGCCGGATACAGAGACCCGGTCTCGACCTGAAGCAGATCTTCCGAGGTCCGCTGAATGTGCTTGGCAATCGCGTGGCCGTGCGTTGGTCCGGCGCGCAGCGTGCGGAGGATGAGGAGATCGAGAGTGCCTTGCAGCAGTTCCAATCGCGTGGGCTTAGGGCTCATTGTGTAGCCGTTCTACTATTGATTGTGTAGATTGTCTACTTGGGGTTCGGTGTTTGACCGTATCGTGCTGGATTCAAGGATGTTGAAGGGCGCGTGAGGGTCCCCGTCCTCGCCCAGCGCGTCGTATTCATGAGCGGACGCGATCCCCCGGAGTGCGGGAAACAGGACCGTGTCCTCACGGTCCTCCTCCAGCTTCTCGCGGTACTCCTCGATGAAGTTCCTGATGATCTTGGCGGACTCGGCAATGGGCTCGGGCGGCAATTCCTGCCGGGCGTCGAGCCGCCGGAGCGCCTCGGCATAGATGAGCAACACCCGGTTCAGGAGTCCATGCTCGCGCATCAAGTCCTCGGCGGGGGAGACGTTCTCTTCCCTCGTTTCGCCCGCGGCCGTTTGGGGCTTCTCGGCCGCCGCCTTACCCTGGATCAGCAGGGCGGTTCCTCCCGCCGCTGCGAGACGGAGAAATTTTGCGCCGAGTGTTGTCGCTTTCGTTGGCCATCAAACTCCTCCGCTGAGCTCCTGCGGCTCTTCGATGCCCGCGCCGAGTCGATTTCCCGGACGCAAGCAGCCTTAACCCGGATCCAGCGTCGAGGTCATGACGAGGTCTTTCGACCGAAGTACGTCCGGGCTTTTGCGTTTCGGATCAGGTAGGCGATCAACAGGCCCGCCACCGGCACGCCGATCAGGCTGCGCGGATCCCGGCCAAGGACAGCGTTCGCCGTGTCACCGAGGAGGTTCACAGACAGAACGACCACGGCGAGTCGCTGGCCCCATGGGGCTCCCCTCCAGAGGCCGATCGCGGCAAGCGAGCACGCCAGGCCGACGGCAGCCAACAAAACGATGGCCCACGGACCCAGGCGGATGAACCCCTCATGACCGCGGGGATTGATGTGCCACGCGGCATCGAGTGGCCCTCCCGGGAAGAGCAAGAGCGAAGTCGCGGTGACACAGGCGAGTGTCCCGAAGGCGAAAAACAGGCACAGGCCCGTGATCCCCACGGGGCGACGTTCGGGAACGGATCGTGCGGGTGCCACTCAGTTCCCTCCTTGTGCGGCTTGGCGAAAGCGAACGACTTTCCAAGTGTAGAGTGGTCCGCGATCGCCCGATGACGCTCCTTGCGGGAACGAACCTGGGTCCCTACGAGATTCTCGCGCCGTTGGGCGCGGGCGGGATGGGGGAGGTCTACCGAGCGCGGGATCGGCGGCTGGACCGCAACGTCGCCATCAAGGTGCTGTCGCCCTCCGTGGCCGGGGATGCCGAGTCGCTGGCGCGGTTCGAGCGCGAGGCCAAAGCCGTCGCGGCGCTGTCGCATCCCAACATCCTCGCGATCCACGATTTCGGGACGCACGAGGGGATCTCCTACGCCGTCATGGAGCTGCTGGAGGGCGAGACGCTGCGCGGGAAGCTCGACGTTGGCCCGATCTCTCCGAAGCAAGCCGTGGACTATGCGCTGCAGATCGCGAAAGGGCTTTCTGCGGCCCATGAGAGGGGCGTCGTCCACCGCGACTTGAAACCCGAGAACCTCTTCGTGAGCCGGGATGGCCACGTCAAGATCCTCGACTTCGGTTTGGCGAAGAGGGTCGAAGCCGTCTCCCCGGACGAGCCGACGAGCGGGCCGACCGTCTCCAGCCGCACGGAACCCGGAACCGTCATGGGGACGATGGGTTACATGTCGCCCGAGCAAGTGCGGGGTCTTCCCGTGGACCATCGCTCCGACATCTTTTCCTTCGGAGCGATCCTGTACGAGCTCTTGACCGGCCGGAGGGCGTTCAAGAAGGACACCGCCAGCGACACGATCGCGGCGATCATGCGGGACGAGCCGCCGGAGCTGTCGGCATCCGGCCGCAACATTTCGCCCGCCTTGGACCGCGTCGTCCGGCATTGCCTGGAAAAGGACCGCGAAAATCGCTTTCAGTCCGCCACGGACATTGCCTTCGCGCTCGCGGAAACCTCTTCGCCCACCTCCACGAGCGCCGTGTACGCCGTTGCGCCTCCGGTCGGCAAGGGCAAGGGCAAGGGCAGGGGCGTCTCCGTAGCCGCCGGCGCGATCGTGCTTCTCGCCGTCGCGGGCTTCCTTTTCTGGCGAAGGCCTCATCCGCCCTCGGGCGGGGCCACGGGCGTCAAACGGATAGCCGTTCTGCCGTTCGAGAACCAGGGCGCTCCCGAGGAGGACTACTTCGCCGACGGGATCGCGGACGAGATCCGCGGCAAGCTGACGTCTCTCCCGGGGGTCGAGGTGATCGCGCGCAGCAGCTCGACGCCCTACAAGAAGACGACGAAGACTCCCAATCAGATCGCGCGTGAGCTCGAAGTCGGGTACCTCCTGACGGCGACCGTTCGGTGGGAGAAAAGCGGACAGACCAGGCGCGTCCACGTGGCTCCCGAGTTAGTCGAGGTTCGGGAATCCGGCGCTCCCACGGCCCGGTGGCAACAGCCGTTCGACGCGGCGTTGACGGACGTGTTTCAGGTCCAGTCGGATATCGCGGCGCGCGTGGCGCAGGCTCTCGGCGTGGCCTTGGGGGCCGGCGACGAGAAGCGGCTGTCGGAGAAACCCACGCAGAACCTCGCGGCCTACGAAGCCTTCCTCCGGGGAGAGCAAGCCTCCAAGGCCATGACGGACACGGAGACGGCCAGCCTCCGAAAGAGTTTGGTCTTCTACGAGCAGGCGGTCGCGCTCGATCCCGGACTCCTCAAGGCGTGGGCGCGCGTTTCGAGTGCCAACACTCTTCTGTACGCCAACACCGCGCCCACGCCCGCGCAGGCCGAGCGCGCCCGGCAGGCGGCAGAGAAGGCGATCGCGCTCGGGCCCGATCAACCCGAGGGCTACCGAGAGCTCGGCGACTACTACCGGCTGGTTCTCAACGACTTGCCCCGCGCGCGAAAACAGTACGAGTTGCTGCAAGAACTCGCGCCCGGCGCCGCTCCCTCGCTTCGCTCGTTCGCCTTGGTCGAGGAGGGCCTGGGCCAGTGGGAATCGGCCCTCGATCATCTCCGTCAGAACGAAAGACTGGATCCTCGGTCGGCGTCGATCAAGCGCGTTCTGGGGATGACGTTGTTGCGGATGCGCCGCTATCCCGAGGCACGCGAGGCGATCGACCGGGCGCTCGCTCTGGCGCCCGCGAATATCGATGCGATCGAATACAAGGCAATGACGCTCCTCGCCCAGGGCGACCTCCCCGGGGCGAAGGCCGTTCTCGATGACGCGCTCAAAGTCGTCGAGCCCACCACGCTCGTGCCGTACGTCACGAACTACTGGGACCTCGCTTGGGTCCTCTCGGACGCCCAGCGAGAGCTTCTCCTGCGGCTGACGCCGAGCGCGTTCGACGACGACCGAGCGCTGTGGGGCGTCAACCTCGCCTACGCCTGCACGCTGAAGGGCGACGGGGCCCGTGCGCGAACCTACGCCGAAGAAGGCCGAAGGGCCGCCGAGGAACAGCTGCGTTCGGTTCCCAACGATTCCGGGCGCCGCGTCGCGCTCGGGATGGCCCTGGCGTTCCTCGGCCGCAAGGAGGATGCCATTCGTGAAGGGCAACGCGCCGTCGACCTCGATCCCGTGGCGAAGGACGCCTACGGCGGCCCCTATGTCCAGCATCAGCTGGCGCGGATCTACATCCTCGTGGGAGAACCCGAGAAGGCCCTCGACTTACTCGAGCCTCTTTTGAAAATCCCTTACCTCCTGTCGCCGGGGTGGCTGGCGATCGATCCCACCTTCGACCCGCTGCGCCAGAATCCGCGATTCCTGAAGCTCGTCGCGGGAACGAAGTGACCCTCTAGCCGCGTTCCGGCGCATGCCTCACCGCTCGTTCTGGCTGCAGGAGGTCGCGGGCGATGCGCCCGACGCGCCGCCGCTTTGTGGCGACGTGCGCGCCGATGTCGCGATCGTCGGGGGCGGCTACGTCGGCTTGTGGACCGCGCTCCGGATCAAGGCGCTCGACCGGGGGCGCGATGTGGCCGTGCTCGAGCAGGACATCTGCGGCGGGGGCGCGTCCGGCCGCAACGGCGGGTTCGTGCTCTCGTGGTGGCCCAAGCTGTCTTCGCTGGTCGCCCTGTGCGGCGAGGCTGACGCGGTGCGCGTCGCGCGCGATTCGCAGGCGGCGATCCCGGAGATCCGCACCTTTTGCGAGGCGCACGGGATCGATGCGCAGTTTCGCCAGTCGGGATGGCTCTGGACGGCGACGTCGCGAGCGCAGATGGGCTCCTGGGAAACCGTCGTGGCCCTCTGCGAGAAGTTCGGCGTCGACGCGTTCCGGCGGCTGCCCCCGGAGGAGGTCGCCAGACGTTCGGGATCGGATGTTCACCGAGCGGGTGTACTCGAGGCCAGCGCCGCCACCGTCCAGCCGGCCGCCCTGGCGCGGGGGTTGAGGCGCGTGGCGCTGGAATCCGGAGTTCGGATCTTCGAGCACACGCGGGTGCGGTCCTTCGGGCGGAGCCGGCCGGTCGTCCTTCGCGCCGCCGGCGGGACGCTGACGGCGGAGAAGCTGGTCATCGCCGCGAATGCCTGGGCGGCGGGAATCCCGGAGCTCTCGCGGAGCATCGTGGCGATCACGAGCGACATGGTCATGACCGCGCCAATTCCCGATCGGCTGGCGCAGCTGGGCTGGACCGGAGGGGAGTGCATCACCGACTCCCAGATGATGGTCGACTACTACCACGTGACGCGCGGAGGCCGCGTGGCGTTTGGCAAGGGAGGCTGGGGCATCGCGCTGGGCGGCCGCATCGGCGCGGGATTCGATCGCAACGCCAGGCGTTCGCGCGTCGTGGCCGCGGATTTCCATCGGTATTACCCCAGCCTGAGCGAGGCTCCGATCACGCACGATTGGTGCGGACCGATCGACCGCACACCCAACAGTCTTCCGCTCTTCGGACGGCTGGGCGGGAACCCGGACATCGTGTACGGCGTGGGCTGGAGCGGAAACGGCGTGGGACCCAGCGTCATCGGCGGGAAGGTGCTCGCGAGCCTCGTCCTGGGACGCGACGATCAGTGGAGCCGCCATCCCCTCATCGAGCGTTCCGCCGGCCGTTTCCCCCCGGAACCGATTCGATACATCGGCGCGCACATCGTGCGTGCCGCGGTCGCGCGGAAGGAACGGGCGGAGATCCGGGACCGCAAGCCGTCGCGGCTGGCCGTGCGGCTGTCGCGGCTGGCCCCGGCGGGCCTCGAGGACAAGACTTAATGCGAGTGTAGAGTGCTTGTCACGGTCATCGGATGACGCTTCCCGCGGGCACGACCTGGTCCGAGTCTACGCCGTGAACCGCCAATCGCCCGCGGGAAGGCGGGATTCGCGTCCGATCTCAGGTCGGACCTTTTATATCAATGCACTCCCCGGTTCGCCCGTCGCGTAACCTTCGGCCGGTCGCTCCGTAAGATGAAGAAAACAGGAGGCTCCATGTCGAGGAACTCTGTGCGCGTGGCGGGAATCGTGATGCTCGGATGCTCCGCGTCCTTCTGCCTGGGCCAGGCGGGCGCGGCGCCCGCTCCGGCGGGCGGCATCGAAGTCTCGGACATGAACCGGGACGTGGAACCCTGCACCGATTTCTACGAGTACGCCAACGGCGGCTGGCGGGCGGCCAACCCGATCCCACCCTCGATGTCGCGCTGGAGCCGCCGGTGGGCGGCGGCGGAGAGCAGCAAGGACCAGCTGCGCGTGATCCTGGAAGAGGCGTCCGCCGCCAAGGGGCAGGCCAAGGGATCCATCGAGCAGTTGATCGGGGACTTCTACGGCGCGTGCATGGACGAGGCGCAGACGAACCGGCTGGGCGCCAAGCCCCTGGCGCCGCTGATGTCGGACATCGACGCGATGAAGACGTCCGCGGACGTGCAGCGCATGATCGTCCGGTTCCAGTCCATCGGCATCGCGGTGCCGTTCAACCTCTACGGGGGCTCCGACAACCACAGCCCCAACGACGTGATCATCCAGATCGACGCCAGCGGCCTGGGGATGCCCGACCGCGACTATTACGTCAAACCGGATCCGCATTTCCAGGAGGCGCGGGAAAAGTACGCGGCCCATGTCGCCGGCATGTTCGGTCTGGCCGGAACCGGGCCGGCGCAGGCGAAATCGGCGGCGGACACGGTCATGCGCATGGAAACGGACCTGGCGAAGGCCTCGCTGGACAACGTGGCGCTGCGGGATCCCAAGGCGACCGATCACAAGACGACGTTTGCGGATCTGCAGAAGCTCACGCCCCATCTCGATTGGACCGCCTACGACCAGCAAACCGGCCTCACCGCCGCGGACGTGAACGTGGGCGAGCCGCGCTTTATGCAGGAGGTGGATCGCCAGCTCGCCGCGATCCCGATCGCGGACTGGAAGACGTACCTGAAGTGGCAGCTGCTCGACGCCGCCGCCCCGTCCTTGTCCGACCCCTTCGTGCAGGAGGACTTCGCCTTCAAGGGCGCCTATTTGAGCGGCGCGAAGGAGATGAAGCCGCGCTGGAAGCGCTGCGTCGAATCCGCGGACCGGCTGCTCGGGGAGGCCGTCGGGAAGAAATACGTCGAAAAGCACTTCCCTCCCGAAGCCAAGGCGCGCATGCAGGAGATGGTCAAGAATCTGCGCGCGGCCATGGGCGAGACCATCCAGAGCCTGGATTGGATGAGCGCGGAGACCAAGAAGAAAGCGCTGGAGAAGCTCTCGACGTTCAATCCGATGGTGGGCTACCCCGACAAGTGGAAGGACTACAGCCACGTGGCCATCACGCGCGCGTCCTTTTGGGACGACGTCGTCGCGGGCCGCCAGTTCAACGTCAAGGACAACCTCGCGACGATCGGCAAACCCGTCGACCGCCAGCGGTGGGGGATGACGCCGCCCACCTCGGACGCCTATTACAACCCGCTCTTGAACGAGATGGTGTTCCCGGCCGGAATCCTGCAGCCGCCGGCGTTCTCGATGAAGGCCAACGACGCGGTCAACTATGGGGCGATCGGTGTCGTCATCGGGCACGAGATCAGCCACGGCTACGACGACCAGGGCGCGCAATTCGACGCGCAGGGGCGCCTGAACGATTGGTGGACCGCGGAGGACCTGAAGCAATTCCAGGCCAAGACGGCCTGCGTGGTCGACCAGTTCGACCACTACTTCGTCGAGCCCGGCACGCACCACAACGGCAAGCTGGTCCTGGGCGAGAGCATCGGCGATCTCGCGGGAGCCAAGATCGCCTACCGCGCCTTCCAGATTTCGCAGCGGGGCAAGCCGCCCCTGCCCACGATCGACGGCTTCACGCCGGACCAGCAATTCTTCATCGCCTGGGGGCAGTTCCGGGGCGACGCGGTCCGGCCCGAGTTCGCGCTGACGATGGTGCAGGGCGACCCGCATCCCATCGGCAAGTTCCGCGTGATCGGGCCGCTGTCGAACCTGCCGGAGTTCCAGAAGGCGTTTTCGTGCAAGCCTGGGTCGCCGATGGTCCGGCCGGCCGAACAGCGCTGCGAGGTCTGGTAGAGGGTCGGACGACCGGCCGCCGCGCCGCTCCGGGACAGATTCGCACCCCCGTGGGCCCCAGTCGGCCGATTTGGCCGCCGGAACCCCGGCGCTCACCAGATAATCCGTCCGTGACCAGCGGCACGGGCTCAGAGGCGCGCGGACCCAGCTCACCGACGGGCCGGTTCACGACGCGTCGCCTGCGGTCGGCGTTCTCGTTGTGGCGGGCCTCGATCTCGGGGACCGACGTCCTTCTCGCCAGCGTCCTCGCGGCCTTGTCGCTGGGGCTGGGCGCGTATCTCTACGCGCAGGCTCGCGCGTCCGTCCAATTCGCCTTTGCGGAGGCGGCGCAGCAGCTGCAGGCGGCCGTCGCCCAGAGCCTGTCCGAGCCGCTGGAGGACCTGCGGGCGCTGCAGAGTTTTCTGGAGGCCTCGGAGCACGTGACCCGGCGGCAATTCCGCCTTTCCACCAACCCGATGCTGCGCCGCCACCGACACGTCTACGCGTTCGAATGGCTGCCCCTGGTGCCCGAGTCCGAGCGCGCCGCCGTCGAGGCGGAGGCGCGCGCCGCGGGTCTCACGGGGTACCGCTTCTGGGAAACGGGTCCGGACGGCCAGCCGCGCACGAGTGACCGCCGCCCGTATTACGTTCCGATTCACTACATGGAGCCTCCGAACGCGCGCGCGCTGGGCTTGGACATCGCCGCGGACCCGGATCGATGGCTGACCGCCGAGAAGACGCGGGACTCCGGCACGATGATGGCCTCGCCTCCCTTCGCGTTGGTCGAGGAGTCGGGAAGGGCCGACACCCCGCCGGCCGTCGCGGTGTACGCGTCCGTGTACAAGAACGGGGACCCCGAGCTCGAAGCGGCCCGCCGCGCCTCGCTCTCGGGCTTCGCCAGCGCGATCTTTCGCGTTGCGCCGTTGGCGGATGCGGCGGCGGCGTTGCACGCGACGGGGCTGGGCTTCGTGATGCGGGACTTGGCGGCCCCGCAGGCGCGGGCGCTGGCCGAGCGTCCCCCGGGCGCGGCGGACTGGCCCCGGCGGCCCGGTTTCGAGCAGACGTTTCCGGTGCCCTTCGCCGATCGGACCCAGTGGAAGGTAACGGTCTTCGCGCTTCCGGGCGCCTTTCTTCCGCCCAAGCGTGGAGCGATCGGCGCCGCGTCCATCGGAATCCTGACCTCGATGCTCTGGCTGGTCACGGCGACCTCGCTGCGGGCGATCTCGCGCCTGCGCCGCCAGGCGGAGAAGGTGGGCCCGTACCATTTGATCGCGCGCCTGGGGCACGGCGCGATGGGCGTGGTCTGGGAAGCGCGGCATGCGCTGCTGCGGCGGCCGACGGCGGTCAAGCTCCTGGCGCCCGGGACCGAAGGCGAGCGCTCCCTGGCCCGATTCGAGCGCGAGGTCCAATTGACGGCGGGGCTGACTCACCCGAGCACGATCGCGATCTACGACTACGGCCGGACGTCCGAAGGCGTTTTCTACTACGCGATGGAGCTGCTGCGGGGAATCAATCTCCTCCAGCTGGTGGCCTTCGACGGTCCTTTGCCGCCGGCGCGCGTGGTGCACTTGCTGCGCCAGGCTTGCGGCGCCTTGTCAGAGGCGCACGCGGCCGGTCTCATTCACCGTGACGTCAAGCCCGCGAACCTGATGATCTGCGTGTACGGCGGCATCCCCGACTTTCTCAAGGTCCTGGACTTCGGGCTGGTCAAGCACCTGGGCACCGTGGAACACGGCTCCGAGATCGGGATGTCGGGCGGCGACGGCGATGCCTCGCTGTCGCAGGACGGCTCCCTGCTGGGCACTCCCCTCTACATGGCGCCCGAAGGCATGTCCGATCCGTCCTCGGTGGACGTGCGCGCCGACCTGTTCGCGCTCGGCGCCGTCGGCTACTTCCTGTTGAGCGGCGTGTCGCCCTTTCCGGGGCGCACGGCCATCGAGGTCTTCACGATGGAGCGCAAGGGTCCGCCGCCCGCGCTCTCGGTCGCGGCGCCCAATCCGATTCCCGCCCGCCTGGAGCAGATCATCCTGGGGTGCCTCGCGATTGCCCGGGAGGATCGGCCGGCCTCGGCGGAGGCGCTGGACGCCATGCTCGCAGCCTGCGGCGTCGAGCCCGCCTGGACGCGGGAGGATGGGCAGGAGTGGTGGCGGGAGCGGGGTCCGGCCGCGCTCGCGACGGCCCGCGCGCAGCGGGAGGAGACCAACCAGTTCCTGGTCCTGTCCTCCGACCATCGCTCCCGCGGTTGAGGAAAGGGGAGCCTTGCGGCGCGGCCCGCCATAGAATGGCGGCCATCTAAGCGAGGTCTGCACATGTTGACCGTGGACGCCGCCTTCGACCGCATTGGATCGGCCCTCCGTCAGCGGGGATACACCTTGGTCAACGAGGAGAGGCCCGCCGATTCCCCCGGGGATCGCATTGCGTTCTTCAACTCGCCGAACATGTCGGTCCGCATCCATTGGATCGACAATGCGCGGCTGCTCACGCTTCACGTGAAGGTCGAAGGCGAGTGGGTCGAATTCTCGCGCCGCGGCTTCGGGCCCAACGGCCTTGAGGACACCGCGGTCGAGGCCCTCGTCCGGGCAGTCTTCAACGAGGTCGCGGAAACCTCGACCGATGCCGGCTAAAGAGTTCTTAGTTGTCAGTGATCAGTTGTCAGTTCAAGACTGCAAACTGAAAACTGAGAACTGAAAACTGATCACTCGTCTGCGGGGGCTTGCGCCCCGCCGCCTGGTCTTCGATCCTTCACCAAACCGGAGCTGGTCAAGCGATGGCTGCTGGGGCTGGACGGCTGGTCGATGCCGGGGTGCGAGATCGACCTGAGGGTGGGCGGCGCCTACCGCTACGGGAAAGCGGCGTCGGCATGAGCTACGACCGGCTCGCCGAGCTGTTGGCGCCCGCCTCCGTATCGACCGAAGAGTAAGGAGGGCTCTCGTGCAGAAGATCACCCCGTTCCTGTGGTTCGACGGCACCGCCGAAGAGGCAATGAATTTCTACGTCTCGATCTTCAAGAATTCCCGGGTCGTGAACGTCTCGCGCTACGGAGACGCCGGGCCCGGACCCAAGGGGACGGTCATGTCCGCGACGTTTCAGCTCGAGGGGCAGGACTTCTACGCGTTGAACGGCGGTCCGCAATTCCATTTCACGGAGGCCATTTCCCTGTTCGTGAATTGCGAGACGCAGCAGGAAGTCGACGCGCTATGGTCAAAGCTCACGGCCGGCGGCAAAGAATCCCAATGCGGGTGGCTCAAGGACAAGTTCGGGTTGTCCTGGCAAATCGTTCCCTCCGCCCTGGGCAAGATGCTCGGCGATAAGGACCCCCGGAAGTCCCAGAGCGTGATGCAGGCCATGCTTCAGATGAAGAAGATCGACATCCAGGGCTTGAAGGAGGCGTACGACCGGGAGTGACCTCGGCGCCCAAACTTTCGCACGCGGCCGTTGAAGAACTGGAACCTCGTCATCCCCGGGGTCGCCGGCGCCGCGCGGTTGCGCCCCGCCCGCTTGACGAATTCT
>JBDTXY010000026.1:0-14444 GCA_040005945.1 Acidobacteriota bacterium | reverse complement strand
ATCGAAGCAAGCCGTGCATGACCGGAGTGTAATGAAAACGGAGCTGCAAGCCGCCAGGCTTCTCGCGAAATCCCATGCCGCCGCCGTCCAGCCGACGAAATGCACAGAAGGAAACACCGATTTCTTCAAGCGGTCCTCCATGCGCTCGGGAGACGGCAGCTCGGGTCGGGGGCTATGGGCCGAGACCTCCCGCCGGAATACGCGGAGCCCGTTGGAGAAGTAGAACTCGCTCCACCGCAAAGATAGGACCATTTCGACGATCGCCACGGCCACGACCACGCCGAAGGACCACTCCGGCCACTGCTCCACATCACTCCGCGATCGCGTACTCGAAATCGTAGGAGTGCTTTCCGTCGGTGATGATGATCGCCATCATTCCCGAAATTCCCGCCAGCTGCCCCGTTCCCAAATCCGGCACCACGGTAACGCTCAGCTGCGGGGCGCCGCGGGTCATGGTGGCGCTGTGCTGCAGCACGAAGCTTCCGCTGCGCCCTTTCAGCGTTCCGGCAAGCTGCTCGATCGCGACGTAGCCGGCCGAGCCCCTGACTCCCGTGCCGGCGCTCAGCATCTCGCCCTCGCTGATCGCCTCGAGATCGCCGTGGAACGTCTTCTCGATGGACATCCGGCGGAGACTCTCGCTCTCGAATGCGGTGGTCTGAGGCGACAGTTTGACGTCGAACGGTCCGCGCGCGTGAGATGACACGGGCACCCCTTTCTGGTTGGCTTCCGGCGCCGGAGAAGGCGACCGAGCATTCAAGTCATTCTCCCGACGCGACGTTCGAGCCGGCGTCGCCGGCCGCCAGGCTCTGGAGCGTGCGAACCAGGGCCTGAAGGCCCACCTCGGTCGGCGGCCCCTGCCCGCGCCACGCCACGCTTCCGCGGCTGAGAACCACGACGTAGGCGGAGTCCTTATCGCGGAAGCTCGCGATGTCCTTCCAGGCGTCTCCGCGATCCAGGACCAGGAGAAAGTGCGAGTGCATCGCCTTGGGAATGCTGGCGCGGATCCGGTCGATCACCATGCCGCGGAGCAGCCGCGGGACGTCCGCGATCACGGCGACCTGGTAGAGCTGCGCCGCGGGGATCCGGCCGACCTCGGCCTCGACGCGGCGCGACCATTCCTGCGTCTGGTCGCGCGAGGCCTTCGTGAAGCCGACCACGAGGACCGCGAGATGCGGCGCGAGGTCCCGGGAAACGTCGAGCTTCTGGCCCAGGAGCGTCTGCACGGGTGTCGCAGGGAGCACCGCGCCGGCGGCCGCCTGGACCAGGAACGCCAGGGCCAGGGACGCAATCACCCCTCAGTCGCCTCCGGTGTTCATGCGAACTGGTCCGACTCCGGATCCCAGAAATCGCCCGTAAGGCCCACAGCTTGGAAAATCTGTCTCATCTCGGCAGGCCCGGGCCGCCGGGACGTCGGTTGGAGGCGCGTCGAATACCAGGCAGCCGCCAGACCCCACAGCTGGTCCATCCGGACCATGGGACGGACCGGGAGCCCGTTGGCCTCGCACCACCCTCGGGCTCGCTCTTCCGACCGGAAGAACAGCATGCGGCGTCATGTGAGCACGATGTCGTCCCACCAGTGCGCGGCGGGCACAGCGCAGTGGAAGAGCCAGTCCGATGGCTCGGGGCCGTCGCGGCCGACGAACAGTCGCAGCGGCTGGCCGGACTGTTCGCAGCGCGATTCGATCGAGGCCGGCTGTCCGAGGGCGGCCGGGATCCCCATCGCATCCCACGCGCAGTTGGCGAAGTAGCGTTGGGCTCCGACGACGGCCACGTGCTGCGTCGCGACCCCGGAGAACGGCGGCGCCATCCGGATCGAGGCCCCGTCCTCCTCCAGGACGAGTACCCGCTGCGCCCGCAGCCTCGCGTAGGAGCCGAGCACGTCATCCACCGGCGCTCCGACGGTTCGCGCCACATCCTCGGGCGTGGGCCGGCGGGCGGCCGCGGCAAAAAACCGGTACACGGCCAGCTTCACGTCCAGATCTTGGTTCATGCGTCCTTGGCGCGCCGCCGACTCGTCGCGAGCACGTCGATCAAACCAGGTTGATGAGCTCGATCAGGCTGACCTGACGCAGCAAATCTTCGAGAGCGGGAAGGTCGGGGTAATACTCCGCCAGCGCCCCGAAGTGCTCGTCCGCGCGGGCGTTGCGCCCCATGAGGGCGACGCTGCGATAGCAGGTGAAGAGATCTTCGAAATCCCGGTTGTCACAGGACTGGGCCGCGCGAAGCCCGTCCTCGTACAGGAGAAGGGCCCGTTCATAGTCCCCCGACCAGACGGCGTCGTGCGCGTCCTTCCGGAGCAGCTCGAGCCGATCGCGGTCCATCATCTAGCCGGCGACCCCGGGGCTCTGCCGCAGATACGCATCGCTGGTCGCCTGCTCGAGCATGAAGGCGGCGACGTCGGCCCGAGAGATCCGGACCGTCCAGATCCAATTTCCGACTTTCGGGCCGTGCCGGTACACGCCGCGCTTGCGCCCGTTCGTGAGCGCACCAGGGCGGACGATGACCCAGTCCAGACTGCTGTTTCGGATGACTTGCTCCTGGCGAATCTTATCGAAGAAGTAGAGGGGCAGGATGAAGACCCCCACGAACAGCGTGTAGTACAGGCCCATGCGGCCCCAACGGTCGCCGATTCCCAGAGTGGTCTCGCACACGAGCCGCGGCACCGACGCCTTCTCCATCGCGCGGATCAGATTGCGCGTCCCGTTCGAGAGGATCCGGTTGGGATAGAACCACCGCTTGTGCCCCAGGGCGCAGAGAACCGCGTCCTGGCCGGCAACGGCCGCCTCGACCGACGGGAAATCCAGGACGTCTCCCTGAACGACCGAAAAACGCTCGCGGCTCAGGTTCAGCTTGGCGGGATCCCGGACGAAGGCGGTCACGTGGTGCCCCGCCTCCAGAGCTTGACTCACCAGCTCCCGGCCCGTGCCGCCGGTCGCACCGACGATCAGAAGCTTCATCCCGAGCTTGCCAGTCTCACTCACTTCGCCTTGCGCCGCGTTTTGAATCGGATTTCCCCGACTACCCTTCCGATTTCGACCTGCGCTGCTCCAACCGGTCGAGCGCGATGTAGGTCACCGTGTCCCACGCGTTGTGGATCCCGATGAACAGGAGCAGAAGCGTCGTCGCGCCGATCACCGGCTGCGCCCCGACGGACAACGCATCAACAGAATCGTCAGGAAGGCCGGGTCGCGCGTGCTCATTTCTTTTCCGACTTCGCGAGCACCCTGCGAAGATCACCGACCGTAGCGTACCGATCGGGCGTCGGAGACGCACCGTAGTCCAGAATCTGACCTCCCGCGTCTGAACGATGGATCGGCCCGATGGAATGAATGACCCAGTCATGCAAGCTCATCGTGTCCTCGATTACGGGATGCGGCTGGGCCTGTTCCCAGGTGCCCGAGTACCCGACCTCATAGTGCTTTGAAGGCGACTCGGGATTCGGGAAACCGAACGTGAAATCGAACGCTAGGCGTCCTCCGGCCAACGGCCTTGCCCATCCCTTCGCCGTCCACGGCGCCGGATAGCTTCCCCCGGCGCTCGGAGTGCTCACACTGATCGGATCCTTCGTTTCGAGGACGTCGATCGCAACGGCTTGCTTGCGCTTCCTGGGATCTCCCGGCGCCCCGCGCTCCAAGAGCTGGCTCGCGAGTTGCCAGGAGAGGCCGGCTCCGTCGGCCACGTCGATCTCCGAACCCGGCTCGAGCTTCAGCCCGCGTGTTGCCATCGCTCTTCCCGAGATCAGAAGGACACTCCCGGACCACGTCTGTGCGGGGGACTGTTGGTCGACGTCGATGCGGATGTCGCCGTTGACGGCGATCAGGAATCTGTAGCTCACCGATCCCGGCTCGTCGCCGGAAGACACTTTGAGGAAGATGCGGTTACCGGTCGACCAGGAAGAGTCCCCCGTCACCTGCGCTTGGGCCGGCACAAGACACATCGGGCCAACCGCCAACAGGATCGGCACCGCCCAGGCCGGGCGAGCCCTACGAGCGGGAAGGGTGCACCCCGCGGCGTGATGCGCCCTCATTTGAGCTCGTCCACGCAGTTGGCGACGCAATAGTTTCGGCCACCCCGGCCGACGATCATTCGCTTCACATTCGCCGTCCGCGCGTTGCAGAACGAGCACCGCGCATCTTCCTCGGTCTCTCTCGGGTACGTCTTCGCGGGAGCGTCGACCTGCGCGCGCTCGACCACCCGTACCAGGAGGCTGCTCCCGAGACTCAGCGGGCCATAGAACCACTTGAGCTGCTCCCCCGCGTCGCTGTCCAGGCCTCCGACTTCCAGCTCGAGCTCCTCCGACGGCATCGGTGCCTCTCCGCGCCGCGCGTCTTGCCGTCGCTTGACCCGGTTCGCCATGACCGAGACCACGCCATGCCCGGGCACTCCCGCCGTGCAGATCGGATGGCCATCCATGGAGACCTCGAATGCGATCACGTGTTCACCTCGGATTGGGCCGTCGATTGGGTCTCGCGCCGGCGGCAAGGGGGCGGCGGTCGTGTCTCATCGCGTCTTGTACACATCGGTGTTGAGGTACTTCAGGCCAGAGTCCGCCATCAGCGTGACCACCTTGGCGCCGGGGCCCAGGCGCTTCGCGACCTGAATCGCGGCGACGACGTTGGCGCCGGAGGACGTCCCGGCGAAGAGCGCTTCCTCGCGCGCGAGGCGTCTCGCCATCTCCTTCGCGTCGTCCGTCTTGACCGGCAGGATGTCGTCCACGAGGGCGGGCTCCCAGAGCGGAGGCGTGTCGCCGATCCCGACGCCTTCGATCTTGTGAGGCCCCGCTGGCCCTCCCGACAGAACCGGCGATTCGGCGGGCTCGACGGCGACGATCTTGATGGTCGGCTTGTGCCGCTTCAGCGCGGTGGCGACCCCGCGCAACGAAGCCGCGGTGCCCACGCAGTGAACGAAGGCGTCGACCTCTCCTCCGGTCTGGCTCCAGATCTCATCGCCCAGCGACTCGTAGCCCGCGAGGCTGTCTTCGTTGTTGAGCTGGTCGATCCAATACGTGTTCGGCTCCCGGCTCAACAGACGGGCGGCCTCGATCATGTCCAGGATCAGCTGCTTGGTGGTGCGTCCTGCCTCGCTCGGCACGAGCGTGAGCCGGGCACCCAGGGCCTCCATCTGATCCCGCTTCTCCGGGCTGAACGCGTCGGAGCTGACGATGTGGATGCGGTAGCCCCTGGCGGCGCACACCAACGCGAGCGATGCCCCGGTGCTGCCGCCCGTGTACTCGACGACGGTGTCTCCGGGTTTGAGCCGGCCGTCGGCTTCCGCCCGCGTGATCACGGCGTTCGCCATCCGGTCCTTGAGGCTGCCGGTGGGATTCTCCCACTCGAGCTTGACGAAGATGTCCGCGCACCCGGGCGGAACGACCTTGCGAAGGCCCACCATCGATGTGTTGCCGATTGCGTCGAGAACGTTCATGGAGCTCATCGGGGCCGGTCGCGCAGCACGGACAGATAGGCGCTCCAGGGTCCCGTCGCCTCTCCGTAGACCTTCGCCATCGTCCGCGCGACCTGCGTCACGTGATCCATGTCGTGCACCACCCACGTCGCGATCAACTGCCCGAGCGTGACCTCTCCGAGCTCAGGATGCAGCCCTTTGCGGCCCATGTCGTCGGCCGTGAGACCCATCGCCGCCAGCGCCCCCAGATTCTCCCGCCGCAGCGCGCCGAAAGCCGCGAGGAGCTCGCCCAGGCTCTTGCCCCGGCTCTCCGCAAACTGGGCCGTGCGATCAAACACCTCGAAGGGACGCGTCTCGCCCGCCAGGATGTGCCGGGCCCGCGGAATCCAGTCGGTCCGCTCGCCGTGGATCAGATGGCCGATCACGTCGTACGGCGACCACGTGCCGTCGCCTTCGGTCGCTCGGACCCACGTCTCGGGCAGGCCGTCGAGCAGGGCGCTCAGGCTTTCGGGTGTTCGCCGGAGGATCGCCACCGCATCTTCGAGATCGAGGTCGTGGTCGTAGTCGTGACGTCTGATCGCCGCCATTTCAAGCGCCTAAGGGACTGCGGGTCCGCAGCCAGCGGACCGGCGAATCCGCCGCAGCCGCCGTTGCGGCATCGGCAACCTACTCATGCAAACCCGGAACGTGTTGCTGAAAAAACAGCGCCGCCGCCGAGAGCAGAAGCAGGAGCGCGATACCGACGAATGGCCGCAGACCTTTCCGCGCCAACAGGAACCAGACGAAGAACACGACCAGGCTCATCGCACAGACCACGATGGGCTCGATGCAGAGGTTGGACACGCTCTTCCCGCGGAAGCCGCTGCGCACCGAGGCGGTGAGCCACGCGCCGAGCGGGACGAGGATGAACATTCCCAGCCAGACGCCAATTCGTCGCTTTTCGGCAGCTTTAGGCATCGCGGCCCCCTGCGGCATTTACCACGGGACCCTCCCGTAACCGCGATACGTGTCGTCGATGCGCTGAGGAAGAAGCCGGTGGAGCATGGCGACGCCTCACACGTGCTGGTGGACGAGGATCGGGTTCCCGTCCGGGTCGACGGCGACGAAGCTGGCGGGGCCCGCGGTGGCCTCATCCGCCTCGATCATGAGTTGCACGCCTTGCGCTTTGAGCTGGCGCTGGAGATCGGCACGTCCGTAAACGTGCCGAGCGTGTTCGCGTTGCTGTCCCAGCCCGGGTTGAAGGTCACCGTGTTCTTTTCGAACATGCCTTCGAAGAGCCCGATCCGGTGGTCGCCGTTTTTCATGATCAGCCAGTTTTGAGAGGCCTGTCCTGCGAAGAGGGTGAAACCGAACTTCTCATAGAAGGACTTAAAAACCTGGAGATCCTTGACCGCCAAGCTGATCGAAAACCCGCCGAGCTTCATGCGTTCCTCCGTCGAACGATCAGGCGAGGACGGCGTAGCGAACGCCTTCGCCGCGCTGCTGGGCCTCCAGGAACCGGGGAAGCTCCGACAGCGGTCCGCGCCCGGCGATGAGCGGACGGGGATCGATCGCGCCGGAGGCCAGCACCGCGAGCGCTTCGCGCGCTTCGGCCGGCGTGTAGTGAAAAGACCCGACCAACGCGATCTCCAGGTAGTGCAGCCGCGCCGCGTCGAAGGAGACCGTGGCGCCCGGCGCGCAGCCTCCGAAGAGGAGGACCTGGCCGCCGGGGCGCACGAGCGTCGGCAGCCGTTCCCACACCGCGCGGTCGCCCGTGCAATCCACGACGACGTCGAACGGCCGCGCGGGGGTCTCCGGAACGCCCCCGGACACGTCGAGAAATTTCGCACCCACCCGCTCGGCCAGCGACGCCCGCTCGGGACGCCGGCCCGCGACGACCACCTCGAGGTTGTGGCGCACCGTCCACCCCGCCCAGAGAAAGGCGAGCGCGCCCGCGCCGTAGACGAGCATCGTGCCGGCGGGGTCGCGGAGGCGATTCCACCCGTGGATCACCGACGCAAGCGGGTCGAGGAACGCCGCGACCTCATCGCCGAGGCCCTCGCGCACGCGGTGGAGGTTGACGGCGACGATGCCGGCGGGGATCTTGACGTACTCGGCGAAGGTTCCCCACATCCAGTCGGGCGGCCCGCTGCAGAGATTGCCTCGCCCGCCCAGGCAATGGGGGCAGCGCCCGCACGGCCCGGAGATTCCGGGAGCCGCTCGCTGGCCGACCCTCCATCCCTTCACTCCGTCCCCGACCTCGGCCACGTCCCCGCACATCTCGTGGCCCATGGTGACGGGCAGCGTGACCTTCGAATGCCCGCGCTTGAGAATCTTCAGGTCGGTCCCGCACGTCAGCGCGGCGCGCATGCGCAGCACGACCTCGCCGGGTCCGGCCGTCGGCTGAGGCAGATCCCGCTCCTCGAAATGCCCGATGTCGGTCTGGACGAAGGCCTTCAATGCGTCCGGGATCCTACGAAGCGCGCCAGCTCGGGCAGGACTCCCCCGCCGCCGGGCAGCGCGGAGGCGATCGCGACCGCCTCCTCCACGTTCTCGGCGAGCAGCGCGCGCGAGCGCTCCACGCCCCATACGCCCGGAAACGTCGCCTTGCCGGCGGCCGCGTCCTTGCCGGAGGCCTTGCCCAGCGTCGCCGCGTCCGACTCGACGTCGAGCAGGTCGTCTTTGATCTGAAAGGCGAGGCCGATCTTGCGGCCGTAGAGATCGACGCGCCGACGCGCGTCCTCATCCGCCCCCGCGAGGATCGCGCCCACCAGGAGCGACGCGCGGATCAAGCGGCCGGTCTTGTTCTCGTGGATCTTGGAGACCAGGTCCGCGGAGGGAGCGGTCTCCTTCTCGGCCTCCAGATCCGCGGCCTGCCCGCCGATCATCCCTTGCGTGCCGATCGCCTCGACGACCGTCTGGAGGACGCGCACCTTGGCCGCGGCGAACCCGTCCCCGCGCGGATGGGACGCGAAGAGGCCCAGGCCGTGCGTCAGCAGCGCATCGCCCGCCAGGATGGCCGTGGCCTCGCCGAAGAGGACGTGACACGTGGGAACTCCGCGCCGCAGATCGTCGTTGTCGAGCGCGGGCAGATCGTCGTGGATCAACGAGTAGGTGTGGATCATTTCGAGGCCGCATGCCGGCTCGACGACGGTCTCCTGGGGGGCGTCAAAAACTTCGGCAGCGGCCAGGCATAGGATCGGGCGCAGCCTCTTTCCGCCGGCGAATACCGAGTGGCGGATGGCGCGGTGGAGGTGCGCCGGCCACGCGTCCGGGTCCGGGAGCACTTTCTCGAGCGCGGCGTCGACGTCCTGCCGGCGGGCGGCCAGGTACCCCGCGATCCCTCGCGCCACCTCAGTTTCGATCGTCATCCTCGGGCCCCAGGGAGGAGTCGGGTTGAAACGGCTCGGTCTTCCATTCCTCGGTGGATTCCTTGAGAACGATCTCGACGGATTTTTCGACCTCCGCGAGCTTGCGATCGCAGAACTTCGCGAGCTCCATCCCTTCCTGGAAGAGCGCGAACTGCCTCTCGAGGCCGCCGTCCTCCCCTTCGAGCTCCGCGACGATGGCCTCCAGGCGAGCCATCGCGTCTTCGAAGCTGCGCTCCTTCTTGACGCGGGTGGTCACGATTCCTCCTCCGGCTCGGCGAACAGCGGGCCCGGATCCAGCCACCGCCCTCCGTCGCGGATGATCGCGCCGAGCTCTCCCTTATGGAGGCGGACCCGGATGCGTTCGCCCACGGCGACGCTCTCGGCCGTCAGGATGGGCGCGGCGGTGCCTTCGCGGTACGCCACCGCGTAGCCCCGCGCCAGGACGGCCAGCGGCGAGAGCGCGTCGAGCCGGCTGGAGAGCTCCTGGAGGGCGGCGCGCCGCCGTTCCACGCGCCGTCCGATGCG
This sequence comes from Acidobacteriota bacterium, assembly GCA_040005945.1. Taxonomy (GTDB): domain Bacteria; phylum Acidobacteriota; class Thermoanaerobaculia; order UBA5066; family Gp7-AA6; genus DAHUXD01. The sequence continues at coordinate 5,166 of JBDTXY010000026.1, read as the reverse complement.
CTCCCGCAGCATCGAGCGCCGGCTGGCGACCGCGTCGCGCCGGCGCGGCATCTGCACGACGCGCGGGAAGGCCTCCAGGACGCGGCGCGCGGCCTGGACTCGGGCGGCGTACTCGGCCGGTCTCTGCCGCAGGTGCGACAGCAGGGCCTCGCGGCCCTGCTCGATGACGTCGCGCGCGGATTGGACCCGCCGCGGAAACCCGGCCAGCGCGTCGCGGCGGGCCAGCCCCGACAACCGGGACCGCTCCAGCGCGAGGCGCGAGCGCATGCCGCGCAGCACCTGCGCTCCGACTTGCGCGAGGCGGCGCTCGATTTCCTCCTTGCAGGCCACGACGAGCTCGGCCGCGGCCGAAGGCGTGGGCGCGCGCAGGTCCGCGACCAGGTCGGCGATCGTGACGTCGGTCTCGTGCCCGACGCCGCAGATCGTCGGGATTCGGGAGCCCGCCAGCGCCCGCGCGAGCACCTCGTCGTTGAACGGAGCCAAATCCTCCGGCGAGCCGCCGCCGCGAGCGAGGATCAGGACGTCGAAGCCCCCGCGGAGATTGAGGTTGCGGATCGCGAGCACGATCTCGCGCGCGGCCTCCGCTCCCTGGACGCGAACCGGGTAGATCGTGACCGCCAGGCCGTCGAAGCGGCGCGCGATGACGTTCAGGATGTCGCGGATCACGGCTCCGGTGGGCGAAGTGATGATGGCGATCGAGCGCGGCAGGCGCGGGATGGAGCGCTTGTGCGCGGGGTTGAAGAGCCCCTCGGCCGCGAGCTTGGCCTTCAGCTGCTCGAAGGCCAGCTGCAGCGCGCCGCGTCCCACGGGCTCGATCGCGAAGGCCTTGATCTGGAACTTGCCTTGCGGGGAGTAAAGGTCCAGCGATCCGCGAACGACGACCTCGAGCCCGAGCTCCAACTTGAACGGGATTCGCCGCAAGTCCGAGGCGAAGATGATCCCCGAAACCGTGGCGGTCTTGTCTTTCAGGATGAAATACCCGTGCCCTCCGCGCAGGTCGAAACGGGCGATCTCCCCCACCACGGCCACGTCGCGCCAGGTCGTCCGGAGCATCGAGGCCACTTCGTTGGCGAGCTCCGAGACCGTGTAGGGTCGCGGCGGCGCGGCGGCGGGGACGGGGTGCGGGTACATCAGGGGGATTCTAGCGCCGATGGAGCCGCCGCCCGCGAGAACGGAATCGCCAAAACGAGCAGGGTGGCCATTTCGACTTCCGTGTCGCCGAAGTTGTACTCGAACAGCCCGGCGACCATGACGGCGGTCCCGGCCAGGAGCACGCCCGCCCAGATCGCCGCGCGTTGGGGTTGCCGCTCGTTTTTCAAGAGCACGATCGTCCGCGCCAGAAACAAGCCCATCAGCGCCAGGTACGCGCCGGCCGCGAGGATCCCGCTGGACGCCGCGATCTGCAGCGCGTTGTTGTGGAGGTGCGGCACCCGCCAGCGCGGGGCATCGGCGTCGCGGTAAAGAGGGTAATAGCGCTCGACCATGTCCGGCCCCAGGCCGAAGAGCGGATCGTCGGCCACCATCCGGGCCCCGGCGTGGACCATCGCGATGCGATCGCGGTTGGTGCGGTCCGAGAGGTCGGCGATCGAACGGATCCGGCCGCGGATCTCCGGAGGGGCCAGAAAAAATACCAGGACCAGCGCGGGGGCGAGCCACAGCAGGCCGCGGGGCCGGCGGACTCCGAGCAGCAGCAGCGACGCCGCCACCATGCCCACGTACGCCCCGCGGGTAAACGTCAACAGCACGGCGGCCAGCGGAACCACGCCGAGAAGGCCCACCAGCCGCCAGGCGCCCCGGCCCTCCAACGCGAATCCCAGCAGGAGACACGCCGCGATCATGGCCAGGCCCGAGAAGGTCATGTAGTGCGAGAGCGTGCCGCGGATGCGATTCTCGAGATCGTTGCCGCCGTGCACGAATTGCCACACGCCCAGGACCGCCAGCACGCCCCCGCTCGCGGACAGCGCCAGGGCGAGTGTTCGCGCCCGGCGAAGGGTATCCGTCGTGTCCATCGTCAGCGGCAGCAGCAGCAGCAGCGACAGGCCGCCCAGGTGCCGGGAGCTCATCGACGGATCGCGCGAGAACGCGGCCGAGAGCAGCGTGAACATCGCGAACAGCCCGGCGAGGAAGACGTAGGGCGAGCGCAGGCTGTCGCGAAGCCGGCCCTCCCGGGATGCCTGGATCACCCATGCCACGGCCAGGAGGCCGAAGACGATGTACGCCGCCGAGATGGCCGGCGTCAGGAACGCGAAGAGGATGAGGAGGGCGAAGGGGACGCTCTGCCGGGACACTCCGCGGCGACCGTCAGCGCCCCGCGGCTTCCGATCCGGGCAGCGCTTCGTCGATCAGCATCACCGGAATGTCCGACACGATGGGGTACACGAGATCGGCCTGGCGCGAGTAGAGGCCCTGCGTCACGACCGGCTCTTCGTCCCGAAACTTCTCGCGGTATTTCTCCACGAGCGCATGGCGGGTCGCCTCCTTCAGGTCGACCAGCTCCAGCGGGCCCTTGGTCTTCGGACAGACCAGTATCGCGAGAAGCTCTGGATCCACGGCCATGCGCGACCTCCGACCAAAGTATATGGGAGGACGTTCTAGAGAACCGCGAGCACCTCGTCCGGGTGCGTCTTGGGCGACACCTTGGGGTACGCGTGGCGGATCTTGCCGTCGGGCCCGATCACGTAGCTGATCCGGCTGGCGTTTTCGCTGGTGGGCGAATCCGCGGCGCCATAGGCCATGCCGATCTCCCGCAGGACGTCGCAGAGCAGCGGAAACGAGTAACCCTGCTTGGTCGCGAAGGCCGCGTTCTCCTCGATCGTGTCGAACGAAGCGCCCAGGATTTCTGTGTTCTTGGCTTGGAATTCGGCGTAGTGGTCGCGGAACCCGCGACCCTCCAACGTTCAGCCAGGGGTGTCGGCCTTGGGATAGAACCACAGGACCACGTTCCGGCCCCGATAGTCGGAGAGCCGGCGCGTGGCGCCGGTGTGGTCCTGAACCGTGAAGGCGGGAGCCTGGTCGCCAACATTGAGCATCTGTGGCCTCCGAAAAAACTGTTTGAGCAATCCGAACATCCGTTACGAACTCTCTTGAGAGCCTTCCCACGTTTCCTTGGACTCGTCGAACGCGGGCAGCTCGACGGGCCAGCCCTTCTCCGCGAAGCGGCCCCATTCCCAGACGCGGGCCCACTTGAGAAAGACGCCGTAAGACTGCAGGGCGCACACGATCAAACCATCCCGGCCATCCAGAAAGCCAGCCTGGACCACGTACATGCGAAAGAAGCGCCAGAGCGGCCGCAGCATCAGCTGCGCCAGGCCCGGGTGCCGTCCGGCGCGATAGAGATCGGCGGCGGCCCAGATCGCATAACGGTGCAGTTTCTCCAGTCCCTGGTCCAGCGACCGGTACGTTTCGTGGCGCATCGGATGGGCCAGAGTCGGCGTCGGGCCTCGCGTGTCCAGGTCCGCGTGGACGCGCCGGTTCGGGTAGCGCGCCGAACCGCGCTTGAAGAGCCGAACCACCTTGTCGGTGGACCAGCCGGAGTGGCGGATGAGACGGCCCAGAAAGTAGTTCTGGCGGCGAAGGAAATAGTGCTCGGCGCCGGGTCCCGTCTCGAGCAGCGTCAGGATCTCCTGGGCCAGCGGCTCCGGAACGCGCTCGTCGGCGTCCACGATCAGGATCCACGGAGCGGTCACCTGGTCCATGGCCCAGTTCTTCTGGGCCGCGGAGCCGAAGTACTCCCGCTGGACCACCTTCACGCCGGGAATCGACCGGGCAATCGGCAGCGTGCCGTCGGTCGAGAAGGAGTCGACCAGCAGGATCTCATCGGCGAACGCCACGCTTTCGAGACACGCCCGGATGTTGACCTCTTCATTGAAGGTGGTGACGATGGCGGTCAGGCGAGGGCGCATCAGAATTTACTTGTGATTTGTGATTTGTGATCTGAGGCCGGCAAGTCACTCGGATCCTGCGATCACAAATCACCGATCTCCAATCACCAATTCCCCTAGTCGACCCTGACCTGAACGCGCTCGATCTTGCGCGCCTTGCCGGTCTCCTCGTCGACGTCGATCACGGCTCCCGACAGGCGAATGTCTTTCTTGGCGGTCTCGAAGGAACGCGGAGTCTGCGACAGGAACTTCTCGATGATGCGATCCTTGGAAAAGCCGATGATCCCCTCGTAGGCGCCCGTCATCCCGGCGTCGGTCAAGTAGGCGGTGCCGCCCGGGCGAATCGTCTCGTCCGCCGTCGGAATGTGGGTGTGCGTCCCGATCACCGCGGAGACGCGGCCGTCGAGGTACCACCCGATCGCGGCCTTCTCGGACGTGGCCTCGGCATGCATGTCGACCAGGATCACCCGGACGTCTCCGGCCCTCGCCAGCTCTTCGTCGGCCACGCGGAAGGGCGAGTCGGCGTTGGCCGGCATGAAAACCTGTCCCTGAAGATTCAAGACGCCCACGGGAATGCCGGACGAGGTCTGCTGCACCGTCCATCCCCGGCCCGGATTGCCCGGAGGGTAGTTGGCCGGGCGCAGCAGCCGGTCCGAGGAGTTGAGCGTGTCGTAGATTTCCTTCTTGTCCCAGATGTGATTGCCCGAGGAGAAGACGTCGATCGGCATCTTCGAGAGGTCGTCGAAGAGCTCGACCGTTAATCCAAAGCCCCCCGCGGCGTTCTCGACGTTGACGATCGTGAAGTCGACGCGGTGCTTGTCGATGACCTTTTCGAGCGCCTCCGCGAGCGCGCGGCGCCCCGGCGCGCCAACGACGTCGCCGACGAAGAGAAGGTTCAAGGCCGGCGCGCGCTAGCGCGCATATTCGACCGCTCGCGTCTCCCGGATCACCGTGACCTTGATCTGTCCCGGGTACTGGAGCTCGGACTCGATCTTCTTGGCCACGTCGCGCGACAGCCACAACGCTTCGTCGTCGGTGACGCGGTTGGCCTCGACGACGATGCGCAGCTCCCGTCCCGCCTGGATCGCGAATGCCTTTTGGACGCCCTTGAAGCCGTCGGCGATGTGCTCGAGCTTCTCGAGCCGCTTGACGTAGGTCTCCAGGATCTCGCGGCGGGCGCTCGGCCGTGCCGCCGACAGCGCGTCGGCCCCGTTGACCAAAACCGCCTCCAGCGAGCGCGGCTCGTAGTCGCCGTGGTGGCACTCCATCGCGTGAATGACCTCGT
>JBDTXY010000025.1:0-14502 GCA_040005945.1 Acidobacteriota bacterium | reverse complement strand
GGGATCAGCCCGATCGCGACCAGCTGCACGAGCGTGTAGATCGCGGTCACGATCACGATCTGCGTGACCAGGGCGAACGGTACGTCTCGCTTGGGGTCCTTGAACTCGCCCGCCGGGGCGGCCGTGTTCTCGAAGCCGGCGTACGCGAAGAGGACCACGAGCGCCGCGGCCCCGAGGCTCCCCGCCGGCGGGATCGGCACCGGAAAGATCCGCGGCCACGACACGAAAAAAACGCCTACGGAGACCAGCAGTACCAGCGGCAGAATCTTGCCCCAGGTCAGGATGACCGCGGTGCGCGCTCCCGATTTGATCCCTCGGATGTTGATCCAAGTCAGCAGGACGACCGGCAGCACGATCATCAGGCTGCGGCCCGGGCCGGAGCGCGCGCCCTCCCAGAAGAAGCCCACAACGCGGGCGAACCCCACCGAGAGCCCGGCGACCGACGTGATCCGGGCGACCCAGGTCATCCATCCGACTTCGAAGCCCACGAAGTCGCCGAACGCCGCCCGCGTGTACACGTAGCCGCTGCCTGGCGTGTCGAAGAGGCTGCCCGCCTCCGCGAAGCACAGCACCAGCAGCAGCACCGCGAAACCCGCCGCGAGGATTGCCCAGATGCTCGCGGGCCCCAGCAGCTCGGCCGCCTCCTTGGGATTGCTGAGGTAGACGCCGCTGCCGATGACGTCGTTCAAGGCCAGGGCGACGATCGACCAGCGCGAGACCGCGCGCAGCAGGCTGGGAGGGGGAGACGCCTGGAGGTTCAAGGTTGAGGCGGATTCTAGCCGACCAGCTCCAGAAAGCGTCTCCACGCCGCCTCCGGGTCGAAGGCGACCAGGCATTCCATCTCCGCGCGTCCGGTCAGGGCGCGCAGCGCCGGCGGCAGGGGCACCAGCTCACGGATTCCGTCGAGAGCGCCGACGGCGTCCAGCACGGCGGGCAGATCCCAGACGGGGAATCCCCGGCCCGGGCGCCGCCAGCGGGAGCGTTTCAGCCAACGCTGCGAACCGTCCGCGAGGAATCGGCCCAGGGGCGAGATCTCGGATAGCTCCTGCCATCGGCGTCGCCCGACCCGAAGACGCCGCACGACGTTCAGCGGATACAAGACCACGCTCGACCATGCATGCGCGAACGCCTCTCGCGCCGCTTCCCGGTCGCGGGTGAGGTTGAACTCGTGCGGCCAGAGCGGCGGCAGCCTTCCACGGGAGGACAGATTCCCGCCCACGACGGCCAGGCGCGCGCGGGCGGGAAGGCTGCTGTCCAAGCCGCAGGCTCGGGCGACGTTGGTCAGCGGACCCAGCGCGACGATCCGGGCGCCGGCCGTCAAGCCGGCGATTTGCGCGGCGGCTCCGGTCATTTGCCCCTTCCGTTGCGCACCGCAGACGACGTGCGTCTGGACTCCCGCGGCCGCGCACAGCCGGCGCACGCACTGCTCGGCCCGCCTGGCGGGCACGTTTCCGGCGACCGTGGAGATCCCGATGAGCGCGGCGCGGTCGCGCCGGACGGCTCCCAGCGCGGCCGCCAACGCGAACCCGTCGTCCACGTCCCCGCGGGGGGCTCCCAGAGCCAGATCCGTGTCGATCCAGAGAAGCTCCACTGCTGCCTGTATACTCCCCCGCTTCATGCTGCGCGCCGGAATCGTCGGTCTGCCCAACGTCGGCAAGTCCACCCTGTTCAACGCCTTGACGCGCACGCGAAAGGCCGAGGCCGCGAACTACCCGTTCTGCACGATCGAGCCCAACCTGGGCGTGGTCACGGTTCCGGACGCACGCCTGGCTCCGCTGGCCCGAATCTCGAAATCGGAACGGATCATCCCCGCGACGATCGAGTTCGTGGACATCGCGGGCTTAGTCCGCGGCGCTTCCCAGGGCGAGGGATTGGGGAACAAGTTTCTGCAGCACATCCGCGAAGTCGACGCGATCGTCGAGGTCGTCCGCTGTTTCGAGAGCAAGGACATCATCCACGTCTCCGGGCACCTGGACCCCGTGTCCGACATCGAGACGGTCCAGACCGAGCTGGTCTTAGCCGACATCGAGACGGCGACCCGTGCGCGCGACAAGTTCGAGAAGCTCGCGCGCGGGGCGGATAAGGACGCCAAGGAGTCCTTCGAAGTCATCGGTAAGCTGCTCGCGCACCTGAACGCCGGAAAACGCGCGTTGACCGCGCCCCTTTCGGCTGAGGAGAAGGCGGTCGCCGCGCGGCTCTTCCTGCTGACGTCCAAGCCGATTCTCTTCGCGTGCAACGTCGCCGAGGACGAGCTCGCGACAGCGGAAACGTCATCGCCCCACGTCGCCGCGGTCCGACGATTCGCGCAGGAGCACCTGGGGACCGAGGTCGTCATCGTCTCCGCGGCGATCGAGGCGGAGCTGGCCGAGCTGCCGGAAGAGGAAGCGCGCGACTTCCTGGCCCATCTGGGCGTGGCCGATTCGGGAGTGTCGTCTCTGATCCACTCCGCCTACCACTTGCTGGGCCTGCGCACCTACCTGACCGGGGGGGAGAAGGAGGCGAAAGCCTGGACGATTCACGCCGGAGACACGGCCCCGCAGGCGGCTGGAGTGATCCATTCCGACTTCGAGCGCGGCTTCATCAAGGCCGAGACCGTGTCGTACGACGACCTGATCTCCTCCGGATCCATGGCGGCCGCGCGGGAAAAGGGGCTCGTCCGCCAGGAAGGCAAGGACTACGTCGTCCAGGACGGGGACGTGATGCTGTTCAAGTTCAACGTTTAGCCATGTATCGCAACGCGATCGTCCGGCCGCCCGCGGACAACTTTGGTGAGGGGCTGACTACGGTGGAACTGGGCCGGCCCTCGGTGCCGCTGGCCCTCGAGCAGCACGAACGCTATTGCGAGGCGCTGATCGCGTGCGGGCTCGCGCTGACGCGGCTACCCGCCGATCCGCGCCATCCCGACTCCACGTTCGTCGAGGATGCCGCGGTGCTGACCCCCCGCGGCGCCATCCTCACGCGGCCGGGCGCCGCGAGCCGCGCGGGCGAGGTCGCCTCAATCGAGGAGGCGCTGTCGCCGTTCTTCCGGGACTTCCGCCGGATCCAGGCCCCCGGGACCCTCGACGGCGGGGACGTCTGCGAGGCCGGCGACCACTTCTTCATCGGCGTCTCGGCGCGCACGAACGAGGAGGGCGCGCGGCAACTCGCCGCCCTGCTTCGCGAAGACGGCTTTTCTTCGACGCTCGTGGACATCCGGGGGATATCCGGCATCCTGCACTTGAAGAGCGGCATCGCCTGGCTCGACGGCCGGACGCTCGTGGTGATCGATGCGCTGGCCGGGGACTCGGCGTTTCACGGCTGGGACCGGGTGCCCGTGGAGGGCTTCGAGGACTACGCCGCCAACTGCGTGCGGATCAACGACGCCGTCCTCTTCGCCGCGGGATTCCCTCTTCTCGAGCGCGCGCTTCGGGAACGGGGACAGCGCCTGACCGTCCTACCGACGTCCGAGTTTCAGAAGATGGACGGCGGCTTGAGCTGTTTGTCCCTGCGATTCTGACGCCGACCGAATCCGACCGGCGGGGCACGGCATCAACCGTGCCCCGCTCGGAAATTGCTCCTAGGAGATGCGCCGGATCACCGCGACCGCGATGACGAAGAGCGCGAGGGCCAGCAGGCCGAGAATCGGCGTCGAAAGAGTCGGAATCGGAGTCGTGGGCCCCGGTCCGGGCGTCGGCGTCGGTCCTCCCGGCGTGGGCGTCGGCCCTCCCGGCGTGGGCGTCGGCAGAACCGCCTGGTAGTCAAAGGAAAGATCCTCGATCAGAAATCCCGACCCCCCGTTCAGGGTCACCGTCTGGATGAACGCCCCGGTCGTCCCGTCGAACACGGAGAACGATGGGCTGAAGAGGTTGGAGACGTAGAAGTTCGTGCCGTCGAATGCGATGCCGGTGACGCTTCCGCTGGGGGGTGTGATGAAAGCGGCCGTAAGCAGCACGCCGTTCGTATCGTAGACGTCGTAAGGCCCGAAAGCATCCCCGCGGTTCGAGATCAGCTTCCCGTTGAAGTACTCGAGCCCGTCGCAAAAGCTGCTGCAGTTCACCAACGCGATGGTCTTGAGCAGGGTCCCTGTCGGCGAGTAGTAGTACGCGTTGTTGGTGCCGGAGTAGTCGCCGATCCAGAAGTTGTTGCCGTCGAAGGCGATCGTGGACAGTCCGGTGGAGCCCGCGACCGAGAACGCGATGCCCAGATCGGCGCAGGTGTTGATGTCGAACTTGTAGACGTTGTTGCTGTCCGCGACCGTATGGTAGGCGACGTTGCCCACGACGACGATGCCACGCCCATTTCCGAGGGCGGGAGAGCAGCTGCGGATCAGCGTGCCGGTGTTCTTGTCGATCACGTCAATCCGATCCGTGCCGGCGCTGTTTCCGTACAGGTTCGTGGTTTGAGCTTGCGCCGCCGCCCCTGCCATCCCGGAGAGAACGAGGATCGTCAGGGCCCGCAGAAGATTCCGCATGCATTCCTCCGTTGTGTCTGACGTCGAGTGTCGCCGCGCTGGGCGAGGGCTCGCGTCCGTAAAAACGAATCCGTTCCGGGGCGGGTACCTGCAGCGAAACTTATGGCGGGAGACCGCTCGTTGTCAATACGGACAGGTACCTGAACTTGCGGTCAGAGCGGGAGTGGGCCCGATTCAGCCGGGTCCGCGGGCCGAAAACCGCTCGAACAGATCGACTTCCGTGCGGCTTCCGATCGCCAGCGGGATCCGGGCGTGGAGGGACTCCGGCACGACGTCCAGCACCGGGCCCGCTCCCGTCGAGGCGCGGCCTCCCGCCTGCTCGACCACGAACGCCAGCGGATGCCCCTCGTACAGCACGCGCAGCTTCGCCTTGGGCGGGCCGCCCGCGCCCACGTCCGCCGGGTAGAGGTAGATGCCGCCCTCCAGGAGGAACCGGTGCACATCGCCCACCAGCGAGGCGGAATATCGGGTCGCGTAGGGCCGGCCCGTTGCGGGGTCCGGCTCCTTCAGATACTCGACGAAGGCCCGCACACCGGGCGCCCATCCATGGGAGCGCCCCTCGTTGACCGCGTAGCCTCGGCCCTTCTCGGGCATCCGCAGATTGCGCCGCGTCAAGAGAAACTCGCCGATCGACGGGTCCAGGGTGAAGAGATGAACCCCGTCGCCGGAGGTGTACACGAGGAGAATCGCGGGACCGAAGAGCACGTACCCCGCGGCGACCTGCTCGCGCCCCGAACGCAGCAGGTCGCCCAGCGTCCCGTCGCGCCGGGCGCGCACCGAGAAGATCAGGCCGAGGGTCCCGTTGACGTCGATGTTGGAGGACCCGTCCATGGGATCGAACAGGACGGCATAGCGGCCATGGTCCCGGCTCGAGCCGTAGACGAAGGGCTCTTCCATCTCCTCCGACGCCGCCAGCGTCACGAGACCTCCGTAGTCGAAGGTCTGGACCAGGATCTCGTTGGCGATCACGTCGAGCTTCTTCTGGTCTTCCCCCTGGACGTTGCGGGCGCCGGCCGCGCCGAGCTGTTCGGTCAGCCCGGCCCGCGCGAGCGCGCTGGCGATGCGCTTGCCCGCCACGCCAAAGCGCATCAGCAGGAGCGAAAGCTCACCGGTCGCGCCCGGAATGGTCTGCTGCTTCTCCAGAATGAATCGGTCCAGGGTGATCGGCGGACCCGTCATGCTCTCGGCACCTCTCACCCTCGATCCCGGGAGCTACGGCTTCTTGCGAGAGATCGACCAGCGCCCCGTGGTGATCGGCGTCGCGCCGGTGCCGGTCGTCGCGAAGGTCCCCGAAATGGTGTTTCCGGAAACCTGTCCGACGAACGTCGTCTGCACCTCGCAGTCGCAGTCCGGATCGCGGTAGGGGTCCATCGTTCCCCTCACGACGCCTTGCGATGCGCTGACGAAACTGATGCTCAACACCTGCGGCATCGTGCGAGCCGTCTCGGAGGTTCCCGGAAGCCGGGACGGCGCCCTTGCGGCACCGGAGTCCTTGGGCACCATCAGGACGTCGCCCCGCGCGACCGTGTCGCCGGACTTCAACTCGAACACGATGGAGCCCGTGCGTCCCGTCGCTTCGCTGCGATATTCGCCCTCCCACCGTCCGGCCAAGGTCGAGATGTCGGATCGCGCCCCGGCCATCGGGACAGCGGGAGCCGGGTTCTTCGATGACGCGCACGCCGCGACGAAGGCCGCGATTGCCAGCAGAAGCGCCAGAGCCGATCGCGAAGCAGGCATGGGCCCTCCCGTGGCCGTCATCTTTTCATACCCGCCGACTCGCGCAGCCACTCGCGCCACGCGGGCTTGGGGTGCCCGGCCGAGTCCTGCAGACCGCAATTGCTCAGGAGCGCCCGGCGGCGCCGCTCCGCCACGGAGGCCTCGGGCTCGGCCCCCGGCTCGGATCCGGTCGGCGACGGCGGGTCCCGCAGCCAGAGATAGCGCGCGAAGAGAAGGGCGTGGCCGTCGGTCTTGGCGAGGAAGCGCCGGAACCGGCGGATGAATTCGGCCTGCTTCTCGGGACTCGAGCCGTTCTCGGGAGAAGAGGAGTAGCTGACCTCCGGAAACGCGATGGGCTTTCCGCCCGATCCCTTCAGCAGCGCCGCCCAGTCCCTGTCCAGAGCGGCCGGCTCGCGGTGCGTGAAGGGGGCGACGGCCACCAGCGGGCTGTACGTGTAGAAGAGCACGGGGCTCTTCTGGTGCAGCACGGCGGCGATCTCCGGAGAACGGCTCTCCGACGGCGCGGACGTCGTGACGCCCACCATCAGTTGCGGCATCTTCTTCTGGAGAAACTCGACGGCGCCCTGGAAGAGCCTGCGATAAGCCCGCAGCTCCTCCGGCTTGTCCGCGAAATAGGTATCCGCCGCGGCGCCCAGGGAGAGACTCTGCACGTCCAGCAGCACCGGCGTCAGGGCCTCCAGGAACCGGCCCAGCCGGAGCGACAACTTCGGATCATCGAACGCCGTGTCGATCAGGTCCGCCGGCACGTCGCGCGCGCTCTCGGTGACCAGCGGAATCAACAGGTGGAGGGTCGCGCCCGATTGCCGCAGGAGGCGGGCGGAGCTCGCGAGCTCTTCCAGGTGGTACTCGCGCGGGTGCGGCTCCGCGGCCGACCACGACACCTCGAGCGCGAAAAACGACGCTCCCGTTCGGCGGACCGAGTCCAACGCCGCTTGCCTCACCGCCGCGGACGCGTCCGGAAGATTCAGGCCGACGCCCAGCGCCGGAGTCGTCGCGGACGTGCCGGGGCGCGCCGGCGCGCCCGCGGCGAGCAAGGCCAAGGCGGATACGCCGGCGATGCAGCGATTAGCTCGATTGGCCAATCAGCACCATCGGGCCGGTGGGCGCGGGCACGCCTCCGCGCGGCTCGATCGTGACGGCGAAGTTTTGCGCCTGCGGTTCGGAGAAATCGTGCGACTCGAAGAGCGCGCGTCCCTGGGCGTCGGCGTCGAAGACGCCGGCGTTGACCGGCTTTCCCTTGAGAAAGACCCACAGCTCGTACTGCCGGTCGGGCGGCAATGGAGCCAAATTGCCCGCAACCAGAACCCCTCGCCGCGCGCGCGCGCTCCAGAAGACTCTCCCCTGCGCGTTGGGCTGCGGAGCCTTGCCGCCGAGGACGAGCATCCGGACGTCGTCGCTCTCGAGGACCCTCGCCCGCAGCGCGCGTTGCGCGAGCTCCGTCTCCACGGACTGCAACCGGCCCGCGAGCTGCGCGGACTGGCTGCGCAAGTCTTCGCGCTGCCGGCGCAGGCGCGCGTCATCGAGCCCGACGACCACGACGAAGAGAGCCGCCGCCGCCGCCAGCGCTGCCCAGACGCGCGGCCGCATCGGGGCGTTCGCCGCGGGAACGCGGGCCGGTCCGAGCGAGGCCAAGATCCTGCGCCGCAGGTGCTGCGGAGCCGCGACTGCTGGCGCCTGGCTCGCCAAGGCCGCCGCCGCTTCCCGCCACTCGACGAGCAACTCTTCGCAACGGACGCACACTTCGCGCCGGTGCGTGTCCAGCTCCGCCCGCTCGGAGGTGAGCATCATGCCCGCGGCCAGCGCGGCCACGAGCTCTTCGGACCGCTCGCTATGCGCCATGGGTTCCACTCAGTTGGTACGAGCTCAGATGCTCGCGAAGTTTCATCAGACCGAGCCGAACCCGGGTTTTGACGGTCCCGAGCGGAGTGGATGTGCGCGCCGCGATCTCTTCCTGGGTCAGACCTTCGAAGTACGCCAGCTCCAGGGCGCGGCGCTGGTCCGCGGGCAGCTGCCCGATCGCGGAACGACAGATCGACCCCCACTGCCGGAGTGCCGAGCTCGCCTCGACGTCGTCCGCGCCGGCGGGGCCCTCGCCCAGTTCCTCGATGCTTCGCGTCTCCGGACGCGATGCGGGCCGGCGCGCGCGCAGGCGGTCGATGGCGCGACTGCGCGTGGCAATCAGCAGCCACGTCAGCACCGACCCGCGGGACGGATCGAAGGATGCCGCGGCCCGCCAAGCGAAGAGGAACACCTCCTGCACGACGTCTTCGGCCTCCCCGCTCGCGCCCACAACCCTCTGGGCCAGGCCCAGCAAGCGGCCACCGAGCCGGTCGTAGAGCTCCCCCAGAGCGTCGGCGTCCCTGGCTTCGATGCGAAGCATCAGGTCCCGGTCGGGGTCGGCCCGTTTCTCGCTCATGATTTCTGGGGGGGAGAGCTTAGCGCCCTCGGGAGACGGAATGCCAGTGGCTATCGCGGTTGAATCCACCGAAGCGTCCGGGCCGTACCGGGTTTAGCAATTCCACCAGCAGCCGGGACCCGCTCCAGGGGGGCGTCGCCTTTTCCCATACGATTGCCGCGGGAGGTTCTATGCGCCGACGCGATCTCTTCCGACACGCCGCGAGCACGGGTCTTGCCTTGGGGTTGGCGGCCGCGGGCCGGCCGCTGCTGGCGATTCCCGAGAGGGGCCAGCCTTCCGCCGACGACATCACGATGATGAACACCGCCCTCGCGCTGGAGCACGAGGCGATCTGGGCCTATGGCCTGGCGGGAAAGAGCGGGCTGCTGTCCGCGAAGGCCAAGGAGGTCGGCCTGCTCTTCCAGGGTAGCCACGAGATCCACCGCGACCTGCTCGTCGATGCGGTCAGGGGCAAGGGCGGGCAGCCCATCGAGCCCAAGAAGGAGTACGTCTTCGGCGTTGCGCTGTCCACCGAAAAGGACGTCCTGGAGCTGGCCTTCAAGCTGGAAGTCGGCGCGGCGAGGGCCTACCTTTACGTGGTGGACAAGTTCCAGGATCGGGCGCTTTCGGCCTCGGCCTCCAAGATCCTGTCCGACGAGGTTCTCCACGCCACAGTGCTGCGCAGCGTCCTGGGCCGAGAGGCCGTGCCCACGTTCCGGCTGATCGAGAACTAGAGGAGCGGGCGACCGCCCCTCCCGAGGCTCACTGCTTCCCGACTTCCTCGGGGATCACCACGGGACCCTCCTTGAGGTCCTCCCGGATGATGAGGTCGAGGAACAGCTCGCGGACGCCTTCCCGTCCTCCCCCTTTGAAGGCCCGATGGACTTCGGAGGGCTTCAGGATGACGCCCGTCATGGTCTTGAGGTATTGGCAGAAGACGTAAGAACGGGAGCGGAAGGAGATGATCAGCAGGACGAGGAGCAGGAGGGCGACTCCCAGAATCGTCCAGTCAGCCTGCGTCAATATTTCGAAAGCTCCGGACATTGGGATTCTCTTCCGATCAGGGTAGCAGAATTTCGCAGGAGCGTAGAGAGGATTTCGGCGGAAATCCTCTCTTATCTGGGGGTTGGACGCGCCCGGCCCTGCAGGAACTGGCGCGCGACCTCCTCCGGCCGGCGCTTGTCTTTGTCGACGGCAGCGTTCATCGACCGCATCGAATCGGCCGAAATCTCGCCCGAAAGGCCTTCGAGAATCCGGCGCACGCGGCGATCGTTCCAGGCCGTGGCGCGGACGACGAAGGCGGCCTCGTACGGCGGGAAATACCTCCGGTCGTCCTCGAGAACGGCCAGTCCCATGGCGGCGATCAGACCATCCGTCGAGTTTCCGGCGACGACGTCCACCCGCTGCTGCGCGAGCGCGGGATACAGAAGGCCCAGGTCCATTTCGACGGGCCGGGCCGCAAACTGCAGCCCATACGCCTTGGCCAGGCCCGGGTACCCGTCGGCGCGCTCCAGAAACTCGTAGCCGAAGCCGGGCCGGAGGCGATCCCCGTAGCGCGCGAGATCCGAGATCCGTGCGATGGAGAGCTCGCGCGCCTGGGCGCCCCGCATCACCAGGGCAAACGTGTTCTCGAATCCCAGCGGCGGCGACCAGATCAGGCGGAAGCGGCGCGCGTATTCCTGCGCGACCCGAAGTCGGACCTCCGCCGGATCGGAGATGGGCTTTTGGGCCAGGATCGCCGTGAAGGCGGTCCCCGTGTACTCGGGATACAAGTCCAGCTCCCCTGCCACGAGCGCGTGGTGGCACACGAACGTGCCTCCCAGATTCAAGCGGCGCTCGACCGGAACGCCCGCGGCCTGAAGCGCCTGGGCCGCGATCTCGGCCAGGATGACCTGCTCCGTGAAATTCTTGGAGCCGATCCGGAGGGGACGCCGCCCTTCCGGGCCCCGGCAAGCCACCAACAGCGCAATCGCGGCGGCCGCGGCGAGCCGCCGTGTCATCGTCCCGGCCCCCATCGCCGCTGCGCCCATCCCAGGCCGAAATCCAAGAGCAGCGCGAGCAGCGCCGCCGGGACGGCGCCCGCCAGGATCAACCGGTGGTCCACGATCGCGACTCCGCGATAGATCAGAACGCCCAGGCCGCCCGCCCCGATGGCCGCGGCAATCGTCGCCAATCCAATGCCCACGACCACCGCGATGCGAATCCCTGCCAGCACCACGGGAAAGGCCAGCGGCAGCTCGACCCATCGCATCCGTTGTCCCTCCGTCATTCCCAGCCCCGAGGCCGCATCCACCACGGCGGGATCCACCGCGGCGATTCCGGCGTGCGTGTTGCGCAAGATCGGCAGCAGCGCATAGACCACCAGCGCGACGATCGCCGTCCTCGCCCCGATGCCGCCCAGAAGCGGAAGCGGAATCAGGAATCCGAAGAGCGCCAGGCTCGGGATCGTCTGCACGACGTTGGCAAACGCGAGGACGGGGCGCGCCAGACGCGGGCGTTTGGACAAGGCCATCCCGACCGGCACTCCGATCGCCACGGCCAGGGCCGTCGCCGCGAGCACGAGGATCAGGTGCTGCCCGGTCAACGCCAGGATTTCCTCGCGCCGGTCCCAGAAGAAGCGGCCGAGCTCGCTCACGAGGCGAATTCCGAGACGAATTCCCGCACGAACGCATCGGCGGGCCGGCCGATCAGATCCTCGCGGGATCCGATCTGCCGGACGCGGCCGGCCTCCATGACGGCGACCCGGTCCGCCAGGAGGAATGCCTCGCGCAAGTCGTGCGTCACCAGGAGCACGGCCGCGGTCAGCCGGGCCTTCCAAGCTCGAAACTCCTTCTGCATGCCGCGGCGCGCGATCGGATCCAACGCGCCGAAGGGTTCATCCATGAGCAGCAGCGGCGGATCAGCCGCCAGCGCCCGCGCGACCCCCACGCGCTGCCGCTGGCCCCCGGAAAGCTCCCGCGGCCGGCGGGCGGCGAACTCCCGCGGCGGCAGGCCCACCATGGCGAGCAGCTCTTCGCCCCGCCGCCGCCGCCGCTCCGGATCCCAACCCAGCAGGCGCGGCACCGTCTCGACGTTCTCCTGAACGCTCCAGTGGGGAAACAGGCCTCCCTCCTGGATCACGTAGCCGATGCCGCGACGCAGAGCGATGGGATCCTGCCGCGCGACGGAGACGCCGAACACGCGGACATCTCCCGAATCCGCGTCCAACAGGCGGTTGGCCAGCCGGATCGCGGTCGTCTTGCCGCATCCCGAAGGTCCCACCAGCGCGACCGTCTCTCCCGCCGCGATCGTGAGCGTCAGGCCGGCTAACGCCGGGGAACCCGACGCGAAACTCTTGTGAGCGTCGACGAACTCCAGTGCGGCGGGGGTCACGGGCTAGAATTCCCTCGTGGAGCCATTCTATGACGCGGTCGTGATCGGCGGCGGCCCCGGCGGCTCGGCCGCGGCCACGACGCTCGCGCGCGCGGGTCGCAGCGTCGTCGTGATCGAGCGGGAGAAGTTCCCCCGCTTCCACGTCGGCGAGTCGCTGCTGCCCTTCGCGCTGCCGATCTTCGACCGGCTGGGCGTGCACGAGAAGATCCGCGCGGTCGGGTTCCAGAAGAAATACGGCGCGTATTTCTGGAACGAGGCCAACGGCAGCACGCGGCCGGTCGTCTTCGCGGAGGCCAGAGACCCCAGTCACCCCATGGCGTATCAGGTCAAGCGCTCGGAGTTCGATGAGGTCCTCCTGAGGCATGCCGCCTCCTGCGGCGCCGAGATCCGGGAGGAAACGGCGGTCGAGGACGTCGTGTTCGAGGGCAAGCGCGCCGTCGGAGTCCGCACCCGGCGCGGGACCGACTCCCCGACCCAAATCCGCGCCAAAGTCGTGATCGACGCCTCCGGCCAGGGCGCGTTGTTGTCGCACAAGCTCGGCCTGCGCCGCTTCGACGCCAAGCTGAAGCGCGCCGCCCTCTTCGCCCACTACGAGGGCATCCGCTGGCCGCAGGAGAGCCGCCCCGGCGACATCCTCCTGCCGGTCGACCGCGGGGTCTGGTACTGGATCATCCCCTTCTCCGACGGCGTGTGCAGCGTCGGCGGAGTCTTCGATCCGGCGGAAGTCCGGTTGACCGAAGGCGCGGCGCTGGAGGAACGCTTCGATCAGCTCATGGGCCGCTCGGCGCGCGTGACCAGGCTGCTCGACGGCGCGCGCCGCATCTCCAAGGTGCACGGCATCTCCGACTACTCCGCCAAGTCCCGGCGGCTGGCCGGCGACGGCTGGGTGCTGGTCGGCGATGCGGCGACCTTTCTGGATCCCGTGTTTTCGACCGGCGTGTTCCTGGCGATGTCGACCGGCGAGCGAGCCGCCCAGACGATTCACGAGGCGTTGGAGCTCAAGGGGCGAGTGGACGAGCGCGACTTCCGCGCCTACACGCGGCTGTCCAACCGGATGTTCGCCCGGCTCCGCCGCTTCGTCTACAACTTCTACGACCCGGTGTTCTTGGAAGCGTTCTGCACGGAAAATCCGCCCGATGCGATTCGCGCCGCGGTCACGACGACGTTGGCCGGAGGCGTCGAACGCGTCTCGCCCGCGATGTGGTTCTGGACGAACCTGATCTTCGTGGGCGTCTGGATCGACCGTTTGTTGCGGCGGTTTCGCACCCCGCCCGCCGCCGAAGGGCTGTCACCCTCCCAGTAGCGCCTTCTTCAGGTCGTCCTGGGCCGGGTTGGGCCCGAGCCACACCGAGAAGAGCGCGTCGGCGAAGTCGCGGCCTTCGATCGAGCCCCGGTCCGTGCCGCGCACGAGCACCTGGACGCCCTTCTCGGGCACCCACGTGAACGCGATCTCGTCGCCGTCCTTCACTTCCGGAATCATTTGCTTCATCGTTTCCAGCCGCGCATTCAGCTTCGGCAGTTGCTCCTTCGAATTGCGCTCGAACCCCTCGCTGATCGCCTCGGAGACTTGCGAGCCCTTCAGGCTCCGAAGGATGAAGAGACGCACGCTCTTGACCTCGGAGGAGGAGATCGCGGCGGCCGCGTCCTTGGACGGGGTCTCGAGGTACAGCGCGGCGACGTAGACCTTGACGACGCCGTACTTCTTGCGCAGCCCGGCGCCGTTCAACTTCAGCGTCTTGCCCTCCACCGTGACCGTGTCCGGGACCTTGACGCCCGCGACTTCGATCGCGCCGGCCGGGGAGGCCAGGCTGAGTACGAGAGCCGCGACTGCGAGACTCCTCATGACAACCTCCTGGGATTTGTGATTGCCCATTTGTGATTCGTGATCCAGGCGATGCGGTCCAAACAGATCACAAATCCCCAATCACGAATCACAAATTCTTCTTGTTTACCCCGCCTCAACATACCTCGCGCGCGCCAGGTCGATGATCTCGGAGATCATCTGCGTGTACGTCCGGCCGGCCTTCTTCGCCGCCATGAAGAACTCGGCGCCCGAGGACAGCCAGGGATTGGGATTGGCCTCGATGACGTAGACCTCCCCGTCGTTGGTCAGGCGCATGTCGATGCGGCCGTAATCCCGAAGCTTCAAGGACTGGTACGCGGCCAGCGCGGTGTCGGAAAGACGCTTGGCCGTCTCCTCGTCGAGATCCTCGGCGGGCGCCGACTTGGTCACGCGGTAATGTTCCGTGTCTTTCTCCCATTTGACTTCCTTGCCCGCAATCTTCGGCGTGCCCTCCGGCAGCTTGGACAGATCCAGCTCGATCAGCGGCAGCACCTCCGGATTTTCGTTTCCGAGGACCGCGGCGTAGATCTCCCTTCCCTCGATGTATTCCTCGATCAGCGCCGGCGCGTCGAACTCCTCGTGGATGTAGTGAATGCGCTCCATGAGCTCCTTGACGCTGCCCACCACCGAGCTCGAGTCGATCCCGATCGAGCCGTCCTCGGAGCAGGGCTTGACGATCAGCGGAAACGCGATGTCGTGCGAGTG
>JBDTXY010000024.1:0-14517 GCA_040005945.1 Acidobacteriota bacterium | reverse complement strand
CATCGCATTCCAGCTTCGCCGGAGTGCCCGCCGGTCCCTTCAGCGACAACCGCGCGGTCGTTCCGTCGGGCTCGGCGGCCTGGACCTCGACGCCAGTCAGGATCGTCACCCCCTCGCCTTCGAGGCGGCTGGTTAGCAGGCTCGCGGCATCCGGATCCTCTTTTTCCAGGATCCGGGACGCGCGCTGCAGGATCGTCACGCGGACGCCCAGCCGCGCAAAGACCTGGCCCAGCTCGCAGCCGATCGGACCGCCTCCCAGGACGGCGAGATGCTTCGGCTTCTCTTCGAGCTCGTCGAAGATGGTCTCGTTGGTGTAGTAGCGGATCTTGTCCAGGCCCGCGATCTCCGGCACGGCCGCGCGGCTCCCGGCCGCGATCACGAAGTTCGTCGCCCGGAGAGTCTGGCTCCCGACGCGAACCTCGCGGGGGGAGAGAAACTGAGCGTGGCCGGTGAAGACGTCGACACCCAGCCCTTCGAATCGGGCCTGGGAGTCGTTCACGGCGATCTTCGACCGCCGCTCGCGCATGCGCGCGAACACCGTGGCGAAGTCGAAGGCGGGCTCGTGGGGCTTCAGGCCGAAGTCCTGCGCATGGCGGATTTGGTCGATCAGCCGCGCCGCGGCGATCAGCGCCTTCGAGGGCACGCAGCCCGTGTTCAGGCAGTCCCCGCCCATTCGGCCCTGCTCGATCAAGGCGACGCGGCCCCCCAGGCCCGCCGTGCCCGCCGCCGTGACCAGCCCCGCCGTGCCCGCGCCGATCACGACGACGTCATAGACGCCCTGGCCCCTGGGAACTTTGCTCATACGCTTCTGTCCAAGAGACTCGAGGCTCCCTTTCTCGCGCACTCCTCGCTTGCCAATGGCCGCCTCGAGCCGTTGGTCCCCATAGAATGGATGCGGGAGCAGGTCAGGAGAAAATAATGCAGCACCGTTCTGTCCCCCTCGTCTTCGAGCGGGTGCCGATCGAAGAGTCTCGTATCCGCGTGCAACACGTCCTGGGGCAGTTGCGCCTCCGCCGGAGCGTGCGGGACTTCGCGATGGAGCCGGTCCCACTCGACCTCATCGAGGCCGCCGTCGCGGCGGCCGCCACCGCGCCGTCGGGGGCGAACCGACAGCCGTGGAAGTTCGTCATCGTGTTCGATGCCGAGATCAAGCGGCGGATCCGCGAGGCTGCCGAGGCGGAAGAACGGGAGTTTTATCAACGGCGGGCGACGCCGGAATGGCTCGAAGACCTGGCGCCCCTGGGAACGGACTGGCACAAGCCGTTTCTCGAGATCGCGCCCTGCCTGATCGTCGTCTTTCGCGTGGATTATGAGCCCGCCCAGCTTGCCGACGGGACGGAGCACAAACACAAGAACTACTACGTGCAGGAGTCGGTGGGTATCGCCGTCGGGATGTTGCTGACGGCGTTGCATATCGCCGGGCTCGCGACGCTGACTCACACTCCGAGCCCGATGAAGTTTCTGCGCGAGCTGCTCGGTCGGCCCAAGAATGAACAGCCGTTCATGCTCATTCCCGTGGGATACCCGGCTCCAGACGCGCGAGTGCCCGACCTCAAGAAGAAGAGCCTCGACGAGGTTCGCGAGCTCCTGTAGCAGGTGTTCAGTGGCTGTCCGCGCTCGCCTTGGCCAGGATCTCCTCGAGCCTCGAGGAGTCCCCGCGGCGATTTGACGTCTCTCCGGCCTCGTCGTACACCACCCTGCCGGATCGGTCGAGAAAGGCCAGGGTCGGGATACGTCCGCCGTAGAACCGTGACACGAGCGCTCGCTGTTCGGCGGAGGGATGCTCGAGATCAACGATCAGGAATCGCGCCTTGTCCTTCGCCGTTGCATAGAGAGCGACGAAACGCTCCGCCTCGCGGTTGGTGTTCCAGCAGTGGGACGTCCCGAAGAAGATCGCGGTCGGCCGGTCGGAGCCGATCCGTCCATCGTCCGCGTTTTGGCCTCGGATCGGAAAATTGCTCGACGAGTCATCCGTGAACGAGAGATCGGGCGCGAGCGTCAATCCGGTCGCACCGCCCGGTCCGGCAGGCGCTACGGCGAGGGCCGAGTCTCCGGATCCGAAGAGGAGCCTCGCCACAAAAAAGAGGGCGATCGAGAGGCGCCACCGAAATCGGGCGGCTAAGAATATCGATCTCATGCGCTCAAATAGCCGGTCCAATGGAGCCGAGGTTCCTTCTTAACGAGAAATTCATCGAAACCGTCATCCACCGCTCTGCGAGGGTGAGCAACCCTCATAGAGCAAAGTATCGGGGAAGAAGGCGTACCAGCCAAACCAGAACGCTCGATGTCCAGCCACGCGCTGGAGCGCCCGAGGCGATCCGGACTTCTCGGCCAGCCGCATGGGCGTGAGCGAGTCCTCGCCGCACTCCCACAGCGCACCTGTGGATGGTTCTAAGAGGAGGCCGCCGGGACCTTCCGTAAACCAGAGCCCGTCGCGTCTGTAGGCGCGCACCGCGCCACTCGACGGATCGGCTGTGAGAACAAGCTCGTCGGACCCGATCACGTCGTTGACGACCCGCTCCCGAAAGAGAAGGTCGAGCGGGTAGGCCTTGGCGCGGCCCGCACGCCGAATCGCGAACACGGTCGTCTTCGGGCTCAAGACCGGATCTCGCTTCCAGACGGGGAACATGGTCTCCGGACTCGCGAAGTACTTCCCGTAGGCGGCGCCCGGCGTGTAGTCCCGCGTGAACCCCGTCTTCGGGGCGAGAACGGTCGTGTCGGGGTGGCGCGTTTTCCAGTCTTCCCACGTCGTCACCGTCAAAGGCAAGAGTTCAAGCGCGAGATTCTTCCCGACCAATTGGCCAACCACCGGCTCACCCGTGAGATTGCTCCACAGTGAGAGGGTGGCCTCGTCGTACATCAGTTTGTTGGACCGGTAGAGCAGCCCGGAAGACCCGAAGACATGGGGTGGCCCATCTGGGCGGCCGGTGGAATAGGCGATCGCGGCGCCGCAAAGGGTGCAATAGGAAAGGACGAAGGGCTCTCCCGCAATGCTGTCGTTCGCCATCTCGTGCCAGTCCAGAATTCGCTGCGGGTATGCCCGCGAGACGCCCTTGAGCGTGATCCCGAAAACCGTTTCGGAAGGGTCGAGATACCGGGCCTCCGAGCCCGGAATCACGGGGGGATCCCGCAGCGCCGGAATCCCGTCCTTCTTCACGCCTCCCCAGAGAATCTCTTCGAGGCGGATTCTGGAGGGCAGAGACGGGTCGAGGAAACTCCCGAATACAGGATCGATTCTGGCGAACAGGCCGGCCTTCCAGCTCCCATACCAGGGCGCAGGGCGAACCTCCTCGTGAGCGCCGATCCATTCGAACCAGGTCCGATACTTCGCTCCGAGCCGCTGGCCCGACAACCCTTCGAGGCAGGAGACGACGTCATCTCGTGCCTCGGCCGGAGCGAAAAACAGCGAGTCCACCAGGGCCGGCAGCATCGTCTCGTCTCCCGCCTGGACGATGCCGATGCGCGCCGTGGCGCGCTTGCCCGGATCCGACGACAGGAGGCGCAGGAGCAGCTCTCTGGCGCGTGCGTCCGGGAGCGTCGCGGCCCGGGAGGAGACGGGCGGGACGAACGAGAGCGCGACGGAGCACATCAAGGCCGGCCACAGCCGCCCCGACCTGCTTCGAGCTCGTTCACCGCCGCAGCGACGCGCGATGTTCCTGTGGATGGCCGGCCTCCCCTGCCCAGCTTAGTCGCTGTTCTCGCCGGAAGTCCCCTCGGCGTCGATGCGGTTCAGGCGGCCCAGTGCGGGCGAGACCATGGACGGCGGAAATCGACTGACCGCCAGGGGGGTTTGGAAAGGACCAGCGACTAACCGCGCAGGAGGTAAATCGTCATGAGGAAGATCGCTTTGATGACCGCCGCCGTTTTTCTTTTGGGTGCGATGGGCTTGTTGGCACAGGACCTCGGAATGAATGGATGGAAATTCGAGGTCACGATCACCAATCTGACACGGGATCAACAGTTTACGCCGATACTGGTCGCTAGCCACAAGAAGGGTGTCCAGCTGTTCGAGCTCGGGAGTCCCGCAAGTCCGGAACTGGAGACCCTTGCCGAGGAGGGCGATACCGCACCCCTCGAGGCCCTTCTCGCGGCAATGCCCGAAGTCAAAGAGGTCAAAAACTCGGGTGCGCTTCTGGATCCGGGTCAATCCGTCACGCTGACGCTCCAGGCCGGCGGTGCCTTCGACCATGTCAGCGTCGCCGCGATGCTGATTCCGACCAACGATGGATTCTTCGCGTTGAACGGAGTCGAGGGGCCGGATGCGAAGGAAACCGTTATGCGTTTCTCGCCCGCCTACGACGCCGGCACCGAAGCCAATGACGAGCTCTGCGCGTCCATTCCCGGACCGTTCTTCGAGGAGTGCGGCGGGCCGGGCGGCGGCGCCGACGTCGGAGGCGGCGAGGGATACGTCCACATCCACGCGGGGATTCACGGTATCGGAGACCTTCACGCGAGCGAGAGGGACTGGAGAAATCCCGTCGCACGCATCACGATTCATCGGGTGAACTGACCAGATGAAAAGGGGGCGGCTCGGAGGCTTTCGGGCTCGACGTCATGCCACCGCCTCCATCGCAAGATGATTCCGAGGTCGAAGCTCAGTTGTTCGACGACAGCATAGGCTCGTCTTCCCACCGGCCCGCGGCGCAGTCCCCGGACAGGTTGCTTCTGGATGCGATCCGCGATGGAGATCGCAAAGCGATGGCTCGCTTCGTGGATCTCCACGCGGACGCGGTGTACAGCTTCGTTTATCACCGGCTCGACCGGCGGGAGGCCCTGGACGATCTCGTTCAGGAGGTTTTCCTTTCGGCGTGGAAGGCACTGCCGCGCTTTCGCGGCGAGAGCGAGATCCGGACGTGGCTTCTCGGCATCGCCCGCCACAAGATCGGCGACTATTACAGGCAAAAGCTTCAAAGTCTCCCTTTCGCCGAGGAGCAGGACGACGGCAGCCCGGCGAGCATCGCACTCATTCCGGACGTCGAGGAAAGGCTCGATCTGCAAAAGCTCGAGGTGAGAACACGGCGAGTTCTGTCGACGCTCCCCGATCCGTACCGGGCCGTTCTGATGTGGCGGTACTGGGATCAGCGGTCGTTGGCCGAAATGGCAGCCATCACTGGGAACACGGAAAAGTCGATCGAGCGCTTGCTCGACCGGGCGCGACGACTCTTCCGGAAGAGGTGGATCGATGAGTAGTTCTGACGACTTCAGCGACGACGCCTTCTTTGAGCATCTGGCGGGGGCCTCGCCGTCAGAGCTTCGAGCGCCGTCGCGCTTGAAGTCTCGTGTCTACTCGGCGCTGATGCGCGAGGCGGCCGAATCGGCGCCGTTGCGGTCGCTGACCGCCACGGAGGAGGCCGGGCACAGACTCTGCGTCTTCGAGAAGTTCATCCAGATTCTCCCAGTCGGCCAGAAGCTCGAGTCCCTCAATTACTGCCGCTTCTGCCACGGGCGCATCCTGGGAGAGGGCATGGACAGCGCGCCGATCTTCTGGAAGGGTTGCCCGTATGCGGACTTTCAGCGCCATTAGAGTGGAGGAGCCATGAAGCCACGGCCTCGCGAGTTGCCCAGCTACCCCGATCTGGCCGAACGGGAGGGGAAGCTTCGGGAGACGTGGGAAAGGCTCGATCCTCAATTTCGGACGTCTAATCAGGTGCTCGGACGCCGCTCGACCATCGGGTGCGTCGCTCTGGAGATTACGCAGCGCTGCAACCTGGACTGCACGCTCTGCTACCTGTCGGAAAGCTCCGAATTCGTCAAGGATGTCCCGATCGACATCGTCTACCGCCGGATCGACCAGATCCGACAGCGCTACGGCCCGGGAGTGGGCGTCCAGGTCACGGGCGGGGATCCGACTCTGCGAAAGCGGGACGAGCTGGTCTCAATTGTCGCAAGAGTCGCCGAGAGGGGGCTGCGGCCCTCGCTGTTCACCAATGGCATCAAGGCGACGAGAGACTTGCTCGCTGAGCTCGCCGGCGCCGGGCTCTTCGACGTCGCTTTCCATGTGGACACGACGCAACGGCGCAACCGATATCCGACAGAGAAAGCCCTGAATGCCGTGCGGCGCGAGTACATCGAGCGTGCGCGGGGTCTCCGCGTCGCCGTCATCTTCAATACGACCGTCCATGCGGGGAACCTCGAGGAGATACCCGGCCTGGTGCGCTTCTTCATCGAGAACTCCGACGTCGTGGGGATGGCCTCTTTTCAGGTGCAAGCCGCGACCGGAAGAGGCCAGTGGCGCGAACGAGCCTCCCAGGTGACCACGGAGGCCGTCGCCGAACGCATCCGACGCGGAGTCGGGCTTTCCTCGCTCGCCTGGGATACCGCTCTGGTCGGTCATCCGAGCTGTAACCAGGGCACGATGCTGGCGACGGTGGGCGATCAAACGGTGGACGTTCTGACGGACAAGTCCCTCTACGAGCGGTTTCTGGAGGAGTTTCGGCATGTCCCCTTCGACCGGCGCGACGTCCAGGGCACGGCGCGAAAGGTCGTGAGTGTCGCCCTGCGAAACCCCTCTTGGTTCGTGCGCGGCGGCGCTTTCCTCATCCGGAAGCTCTGGTCACTTCGCAGGGCCCTTTGGAAACGAGAGAGAATCGGCAAGATCACGTTCTTCATACACAACTTCATGGACGCCGCCACGCTCGACCCGGAACGCATTCGGAACTGCTCCTTCATGGTCATGACGGATCAAGGCCCCATTTCGATGTGCGAGCACAACGCCCGGCGAGATGATTTCATCCTCAGACCCGTCGCCATCGACGCGTCGGCGGCGGGTTCAACCCGATGGAATCCGCTGACCGGAGAGATCGGATAGCGTTGATCTCGGTCATCGTGCCCATCAAGAACGAACCGCCCGAGGCCGCTCTCCCGCTGGCCCGGTTCTCGGCCCCGCCAGACTGCGAGCTTGTCGTCGTGAACGCCTCGGAGGGCTCCCCGGCTGAGTTTCCGGGGGCCCGGCTAATTCTCGAAAAAGGAAGTCGCGGGGCTTGCCTGGCCCGGGCCGCTTCGGAGGCCCGGGGCGAGATTCTCTTCTTTCTTCACGCCGACTCCCGCCCACCTCAGGATGCTCTGGCCATCATCCAGCGGGCCGTCGGCCAGGGGGCCGCGGCCGGAGCCTTCTCCCTGGCATACGAGAACGCGGACCGGCGCATGCGGTGGATCGCCTGGTGGGCCAATCTGCGCTCCCGTTTCCTCCGCATTCCGTTCGGAGACCAGGGGATCTTCTGCCGCCGCGACGCTTACGACGCCGCCGGAGGGTTCCGGGACATGCCCGTCTGCGACGACATCGACCTCGTGCGCCGCCTGCGCGCGGTCGGGCGCTTCGTGATCCGTCCCGAGATCACCACGACGTCCTCTCGCCGATATCGGGATAGCGGCGCGCTGAGGCAGGTCCTGCGGGTCTGGGTCGTGATGGGAGGGTATTTCCTGGGAATCTCGCCGAAGCGACTGGGCCGCTGGTATTACGGAACGGCGTCCTGACCCACCCTCCGAAGAATCCGAAGCGACGCCGTTTGCCGTATCCCCCAAAGGGTCGGAGCGGAGTATCGTAGACGAACATTCGCGGAGGGAACGATGTCGACGTCCTTTTCGGATTCGAGTTCGAGCTCCGGTCGCCGCGCCGCCCTGCAGCGCACGCGCGAGCGGATGGGCAGCCTCTACAAGGACAACCAGGTGCTGGGCCGTCGCGGCGCCATCGGCTGCGTGGCTCTCGAGATCACTCAGCGATGCAACCTGGACTGCACGCTCTGCTACCTCTCGGAAAACTCGGAGCGCGTGAAGGACATCCCGCTCGCCGAGGTCTACCGGCGTCTCGAGGCGATCCGGGATCGGTTCGCCGAAGACACGTCCGTGCAAATCACGGGAGGCGATCCGACCCTGCGGCGCCGGGACGAGCTGGTCGCGATCGTCCGGCGGACCCGGGAGCTGGGCCTGCTCCCCACGCTCATGACCAACGGCATCAAGGCGACGCGGGAGCTTCTTGCCGAGCTTTCGGACGTGGGTTTGAACGACGTCGCGTTCCACGTCGACGTGACGCAGGAGCGCAAGGGCTACGCCACGGAGAGCGACTTGAACGCGATTCGCCGGGAGTACATCGAGCGCGCCCGGGGGCTTCCGATCGCCGTCATATTCAACACGACGGTCTGCCGGGAGAACTTCGACGAAATCCCGGAGCTCATCCGGTTCTTTCGGAAACACGCCGACGTCGTGGGCATGGCCTCCTTTCAGCTTCAGGCGGACACGGGACGCGGGATCTTGCGCGAGCGGGACCGGGTCATCTCATTGGCCAGCGTCCGCGAGCAGATCGCGGAGGGCGCGGAGATGAAGATCTCCTGGGACACGGTCTTGATCGGGCACCCGTCGTGCCATCGGATCGGGATCACGCTCGAAGCCAACGGCAACCTGTACGACTTAAACGACGATCCGGCCTTCTTCAACCGGTTCCTGACGGAATTTGACAACGTCGTCCTCGACCGCCGGGACCCCCGGAGGGCCGTCCGGACGCTGGCTCGGGAGGCGGTGCGGCGGCCGGCGTTCGTGGTCCGGACGCTTCGCTTCCTCGCTCCCAAGATCTGGCGCATGCGCCGGGACTTGGTGGCCGCGCGCGGACGGGTCCACAAGCTCTCGTTTTTCGTGCAGAACTTCATGGATGCCTCCGCCCTGGACCCCGAGCGGCTGCACGCCTGCTCGTTCATGGTGCAGACGGCCCATGGACCGATTTCGATGTGCGCTCACAACGCCCGCCGGGACGAGTTCATCCTCAAGCCGATCCCCGTCGCGACCCCGGATGGGACGGCCGGACTCTGGGATCCTCTGTCCGGCAAGCTCCTGCCGGTCGTGAATTGAAATGAGGACGATGCCGCTGCGGTGGACCGCTTCGCTGGCGCTCGTGACTCTCGCGGCCGGTTGCGCCTCCAACGTCCCGGTCCCCAGGGGGGCCGCTCAGGGACCCCAAGCGGCCGAGAGCGCGTGGGCGCGCGTGCTCTCGAGGCACGTCGACGAGCTGGGACGCATCGACTTCGCCGGCGTGGCGAAGGATCCCGCCGACCTCGAGACCTACGTCGCGTATCTCGGGGCCGTCAGTCCGGCGTCGGCTCCGGCGTCGTTTCCGAACCCCGCCGCCGTCCTCGCGTACGACATCAACGCCTACAACGGGCTGGCGATGTACAACGTGATTCAATCGGGCATCCCTCCGGAGCTGAATTCGATCAAGTTCAAGTTCTTCTACAAGAGCAAGCTGCTCATGGGCGGCAAGCGCATTTCGCTCTACGACCTGGAGAACAAGCGGGTGCGCCCGATGGGCGATCCGCGAGTGCATTTCGCGCTGAACTGCATGGTGCGAGGCTGCCCCAGGCTGCCCCGGGAGCCGTTCGAGGCGCGCCGCCTGGATGCGCAATTGGACGCGGCCGCGAAGCTTTTCTTCTCCGAGGCGCGCAACGTCGAGCTCCAGCCCGAGAAAAAAGTCGTCCGCTTCTCCGAGATCCTGAGCTTCTACACCAAAGACTTCCTCGCCAAGGCGCCGACCCTGATCGACTACGCCAACAAGTACCGGGCCGAGAAGATCCCGGCCGACTGGAAGGTGGAGTTCATTCCCTACGACTGGAAGCTCAACAAGCAGTGATGGGTCGGGCGCAGTACGTCCTGCGCGGTTTCATCGGCTTCGTGCTCTTCGCGACGGCGGTCGGCAAGCTCCTGGATATTCCCGGCTTCGCGCGCATCCTGGCTTCCTACCAGGCGCTTCCGGAGCCTTTCCTGTTTCCCGTGGCCATCGCGACGCCCCTGGCGGAGCTGGGGTTGTCGATCTGGCTGTTCTCGGGACGGTGGATCGCGGGGGCCGCTCTGGCGTCGGTCGTGATGCATCTGGCATACGCATCCTGGTCTGCGGTGGGGGTTTCCCGGGGTCTGGAGCTGTCCAACTGCGGCTGCTTTGGCGTCTTTCTGGCAAGACCGCTGGGCTGGAGCACGGTCTTGGAGGACCTGGTCATGGTGGGGCTGTCGCTTTGGCTTCTGGCCCTGGCCCGGAGGAAAGGATGATTCTCGCCGCATTGCTCGCGTTAGCCGGCGTGGTCCCGCCGGACCTGCGCTTCGAACCCTGGTTCTCGGAGCGGGAGGTCGTGGTATCGATCGCGCGCGTGCCCGACGGGGTCCCCTGGGTCCGCGGCGTGGCGGAGCTTCCGGTATCGGCCGAGACCGTTCTCGCGGTCGTCACGGACTACGCGCGCTACCGAGAGCTCATGGCGCCGGCCGTCAAGGACGTCTCGGTGCTCGAGAAGGGGCCCGAGTCCACCCGCTTGCATTTCGTGTGGCCGTATCCGTTTCCGTTCCGCAACCGGGACGCCGTCGTCGCGTACCGCCAGGACAGGCTGGACCAGGGCGCGTTCTTGGTCTCCTGGCAAAATGCGGCCAAGGCCGGCGATCCCCAGGAAGGCGTCCGCATCCAGCGCGTCGCGGGCGAAACCTGGATCGAGCCCCTCGGAGCCGATCGTTGCCGCGTCACGTATACCTATCTGGGAGACCTCGGCGGGTCCTTTCCGAAGTCGGCCGAGGATAAGGCCTGGCGCAAGGAGCCGGTCGGTTACATGCTCGCGCTTCGGCGCCGGCTGCAGCTTCGGTAATATGCGCGCGATTCGAGACCAATCATCAGGAGGATCAGGTGAAAAAGACGCTCCATTCCGTAGCCGCGGCATCCGTGGTCGTTGGTCTGGCGCTGCTGAGCGCGCGCGGCGAGGCGGCCCCCAACCCGTCCGGCTCCAAGGCGAGCCTGGCCCGGGGCAAGTATCTCGTCAGCATTCTGGGCTGCAACGACTGTCACACGCCCTGGAAGATCGGGCCGAAGGGTCCAGAGCCCGACATGTCGCGGATGTTGTCCGGACATCCCGAGAGCCTCAAGATGCCTCCGCCGCCCAAGCCCTCCGGCCCGTGGACCTCTTCCATCGCCGGGACCTTTACCGTGTTCGCCGGCCCGTGGGGAGTCTCGTACGTCCCGAACATCACGCCCGACCAGAACACCGGGATCGGAATCTGGACGGAAGACCTCTTCATCAAGGCGATCCGGACCGGCAAACACTACGGGACCTCGCGCGAAATCCTGCCGCCGATGCCCTGGCCGGCGTACCGCAACATGACGGACGCCGATCTGAAGGGGATCTACGCGTACCTGAGGTCGATTCCGGCGATCACGAACCACGTGCCGGACTCTGAGCCGGCTCCGCCGCCGCCCGGCGCGCCGGCCCCGGCTCCGACCAAGAGGTAGCCCCGCGTGGGTCCGACCGAGGAGGGGAGGACGAGTGTGTTAGGCTCGTCCTTTCCGATTCCTTCCGACGGACCGATTCCTCAAGACAATCGAGTGCCCGACGCCGGTCTCGGCGAAGAAAGAAGGGTACTCATCTATGTCTCTGGGAACCAAGGTTCAATCCTCGAATTGCGAACGATGCGGCACACCGTTTGACCCCGCCGTGAGCCTCGACGGCACGGCCAGGTGCGAGATTTGCGCGTCCACGGATCGCTCCCCCTCCGCCCGCTCCCGATCCGGAAGAGTCCTCCGCCACTGGACGACGAACAAGCTGGTGGTGATGGGCCGAACGACGACGACGTCATCCAAGACCGCCGACTGGGGTCTGGCCGAGGGCCGGAAGCTCAATCTGGTCGTGTCGAAGCTCAAGTCGCTGGTCGGCGGAAACGGCGCGCGATGAAGACCGTGCCCCGGAAGCCCCGGCCGGTGCAACCGTTCGGACCGCGGCTCTTGAGCTACGCCGCCCGACTTCTGGCCTTCATCAGCGGCGAAGCCGGCTGCATCCACTCGCAACCCGCTCTGGCGCACGCCCCGGCCTGGCGGGCCACAAGCGTCCGGCGCTAGGTCACCGCGCTCGTCGAGCCCTGGCGGGAACTCTCCGAGGCTTGGAGACGGCGGCGCTCTTTTTCCGGGCGACCGTCTTGGGCTCCACCCGTTTGCGGGGAGTGAGTCTGACCTCGTGGAGGAATGACGCCAGCAGCGGCGAAGGATCCTCCCCGCGGTAAATCACCCCGGACTCGGTGAACACTCCGGGGTCCCCGATCGGGCGGAAGACCACTCCCGGCATCGCCCTCTGCTTGATCGCCGGATCGACCAGCGCGATGGTCAGACCCGCGGCGACCATTCCCAGAACGGTCTGGGTCGAGGGGAGCCCTCCCTCCATGGAGATCGGCGGCCCGAACCCGGCCCGCTTGAAGATCGACAGCAACTGATCGTAGCGGCCCGGCGACAGGTGCCGGGGCCAGAGCGTGTAGGCCTCTCCGGAGAGCTCCCGCAGCGGGATGCGCTCGCTGCGGGCCATCGGATGCTGCTCCGGGAGCGCGACCACGAGCTCCTCGCGTCCCGTCACTTCGCTGACCACGCCCTCCGCCTCGATCGGAAGGCCCACGAACCCGATGTCGATTCGGCCTGCACCGAGCGCCTGGATCTGGGCCTCCGGCGTGAGGTTTTGAAAGAGGACCTCGATCGCAGGCGCCTGCTCCCCGAAGAGCCTCAGAGCCTTGCCCAGGAACGCCCAATCCGTCTCCGGCGAAATGCCGATGACGATCTTCCGGGACTCTTCCCGCTCCGTCTCTCTCGCCAGCCCCGCCGCGCGCTCGGCCGCGGCCAGGATCCCGCGCGCTTCCCGCAGGAACCGGTTTCCCGCCGGCGTCAGCTCGACGTGCCGCTTGACCCGGCGCAGCAAGTCGACCTTGAGCTCGGTTTCGAGATTCCGAATCTGCTGGCTCAGGGAGGACTGGGACGTGTGCAGCCGGTTGGCGGCATGGCCGAAATGGAGGTCTTCCGCGACCGCGACGAAGTAGCGAAGATGCCGGAGCTCCATGACACTAGTCCTTTCGATCGCTCCGAGGTCTCAACACCAACGAAACAAACGATTGGATCGGTCTGAGCCGGGGCTGCAAAATGGGAACCTTGGTCTGCTCGGAGTTTACCCACAAATTCTAATGCCAGGCTAGGATGGGGCGCACGTGAGAGCAAAAAAAAAGACCCGGCGAGGCGGTTCGTGATCCGACGGGTCAGCATCGAGAAGGCCCCGGAATCGGCTCAATCCCCCCAGAAAAGACAGAAAAGCTGGGTCAATATCGCGTTTCTCTCCCTGACGCCGGTCATCGGCGTGGTGGGCACTGCGGCCTATGCCATTGCCTTCGGAGTCCGCTGGTGGGAGCCCACGCTCCTGCTGGCGCTCTTCACGCTCGTGAGCTTCTCCGTGACGGCGGGCTACCATCGCTGCTTTTCGCACAAGGCCTTCACCTGTCACCCGGCCGTGCAATCGTTTTTTCTCTTCTTCGGGGCGATGGCCCTCCAGAACTCCGCCCTGAAATGGTCCTCGGACCACCGCGACCACCACCGATACGTGGATCGGGACTGGGACCCGTACAACATCAAGCGCGGCGGGCTCTGGGCGCACATCCTCTGGCTCTTCTACACGGAGCCGCCCGAGCGCACGTACGACAACGTTCCCGACCTCCAGGCGAATCGCCTGGTCCGCTGGCAATTCCGTTTCAACGGCGCGATCGGCTTGATCGCGGGCCTGGGGATCCCGACGCTGATCGGCGCGGCTCTCGGCCGCCCGATCGGGGGACTGCTCTGGGGGGGATTTCTTCGGATCGTGCTGATTCATCACACGACCTTCCTCGTCAACTCCGTCGCGCACATCTACGGCACGAGGCCCTACACGGAAGAGAACTCCGGGCGCGACAACGCGCTGCTCGCCTTCCTCACGAACGGCGAGGGGTACCACAATTTCCACCACAAGTTCCCATCCGACTTTCGCAACGGCGTGCGCTGGTACCAGTGGGATCCCACGAAGTGGCTCATCGCACTTCTGAGATTCGCCGGCCTCGCCCGCCATCTCGTGCAGACGCCCGATTCCGTAATCGAGAAGACGCGTCTCCGAATACTCGCGGCCGCAGAGGCGCGTCGGCACGACACCGCGGCCGCCTTTCCCGCAACCGGGCCGACCCCCATGGCGGGAGCGGGTAGAGGGGGGACGCATGTCTACCAATAGGCGGTTCCAGATCGTCTTTACGACCGCTCTGGTGCTCGCGCTCGCTTTCGCGTGGATACGATCGTCGGCCGCCGGGGCCGATGAAGCCGCGTCGCCGCCCAACCCGTCGGCTCCATTCGACGGCGTGATTACCAAGAACACACGAGCGATGGTCGAAGCGGGACGCCAGATCTTTCGCTACGACACCTTCGGCGACGAGGCCTTCTGGGGCGACACGATCAAGCTGCATCAAGCCATCTCAGGCCAGAAGCTCGGCGGCGTCGGGCCGGGCGTGAGCCCCAAGACGGCCTTATCCGTCGGGTTGAAGGTGGACGCGGACGCTCTTCCCGCTTCGCTCGTCGACAACATCCAGAAGGGGAAAGTCGATCTGGAGGATCCGGCGACAACGCTCGCCCTGCTGAAGCTGAACTCGGTTCTCGGAGTGACCGGCCTGTTTGCGACCGACGGCAAGCTGAAATCGCTCGGCATCCAGTGCGCCCTCTGCCACTCGACCGTGAACGATTCC